>NZ_JBNNHG010000027.1:0-35239 GCF_050268705.1 Stenotrophomonas sp. NPDC077659
CCTTCACCACCAGGCGCGAATTGTGCGCGTAGCGGGTGACATAGCCGTTGCCATGGTCGACGTCGACCACGTTGCCGTAGCCGCCCTTCACGCCGGAGAAGCTGACCACACCATCGGCCACGGCCATCACCGGGTCGCCCACCTTGGCGTGGAAGTCCATGCCCTTGTGGGTGGCGGCACCGCGGCCGAACGGGTCGGCACGGGTACCGAAGCCGGAGGTCACGTAGCTGTTGCGGATCGGCATGCGCGAGGGCACGGCGTTCTGCTGCAGCTGGTGGTCGAACATCAGCGATTCCATCACCGACAACTGGCGGCCTGAAGCAGCAAAGCGCTGCTCCAGCACCTGTAAGTCGGCGTTGACGTCCTTCACCGGGATGTCCGAGGTCGGGCCGCCGGCATCGCCGTCACCCAGGCCGGGGGTCTCGTTGAAGTCGAACTCGCCGTCTTCCAGCTTGCCCATCTGGGTCAGCCGCTCGCCCAGGGCGTTCAGGCGGGTGGCCTGTGCTTGCAGCTCGCCCAGGCGTGCGGCCAGGGCGTTGACCTGGGTCTGCGCATCGCGCTGGACCTTGGCCAGTTCGGCTTCCTGGCGGTCGACTTTGGCCTGCAGGCGCGAATCATTGAGCGCACTGGCGCCAATGCCGCCAGCAAGGCCGATAATGCAGCCTACCCCGAGCACGCTGCCCAGCAGGGCGCGGGGGCGGTCCTCGAAATAGAACCGCAGACGCGCGATCGGCGATTTGGCCTGCCCTTCACGCGTTTTGATTACGATCTTTTTGAATGCCATCAGTGAGTTTTCATGTCTGAGCCGAAATCCAGCGTTCGTCCCGCGACCAGGCCGAAACCGGCGCTGGATGCAGTGATGGCGGACAAAAGCGGGAACCCTCTGCGTCGTGCCCTGTGGCTCGATGCGCTGGACCGTCAGTTGCGCCCCCAGTTACCGCCCGCGTTGCGCAACCGTTGCCGGCTGGCCAATGTGGACGGGGAACACCTCGTTTTTCTCGTCGAATCCCCGGTCTGGCATGCCAAATTGCGGCTTGCCGAAGCCCAGTTGCTCGACGCGGCCCGGTCCATCGGGCTGAAGGCCACCAGGGTGACCATCAAGACTGCGTCATCCACCCCCACGCGCTCCCCAGCGCACGACAACCGGAATGGCCCCCACGCAGTTTCAGCCGCCACGCACAAAGGGCTACGCGACGCCTTGGCGGCCCTGCAGGATGCCCCGGTCAAACCGAAGCAAGGGTCCTGAGAACAACGGAGCATCCCGCTCCGATCCCCGTCGCGCGTGTCACCGCAGCGTGAAACATTTTCGGGGGCCGGGTCGCATCCTAGCCGCCCAGAGTGGTCGAGTCGTTAGATTGTTGTTAAATAATCGTTATATTCAGGCTTTCCCCCGCTCTGGTTCACAAAACCGTGATCCGGTGCCTACAGTTGCGTCACGCGCTGCACCATTCAGCCCGCCGCGCCCGGAAACGACAACGCCGCCCTGGGAGGCGGCGCTTTCTGCTTTTATTTCAACAACCTGCGGCAGTCAGGCGTAGGCGGGAACCGCGTACACCACCGGATCTTCGGCGGTCGGCGACTCGTAGGTCACCCATTCCCAGGCGGTGGCATCGGCCATCAGCGCACGCACCAGCTTGTTGTTGAGCGCGTGGCCGGACTTGAAGCCTTCATAGGCGCCCAGCACCTGGCCACCGGCCAGGTACAGATCGCCGATGGCGTCGAGGATCTTGTGACGCACGAATTCGTCGGCATAACGCAGGCCGTCTTCGTTGAGCACGCGGAATTCGTCCAGCACGATGGCGTTGTCCATCGACCCGCCCAGGCCCAGGTTGCGCTCGCGCATGTACTCCAGGTCACGCATGAAACCAAAGGTGCGCGCGCGGGAGATTTCCTTGGTGTAGGCCATCGTGGAGAACTCGATTTCCTGGCGCGACTGCTTGGCCGGGATCATCGGGTGGTCGAACTGGATGGTGAAGCCCAGCTTGTAGCCCTCGTAGGGGGTGAAGCGGGCCACCTTGTCGCCCTCGGTCACTTCCACGGTCTTCAGCACGCGGATGAAGCGCTTGGGCGCATCCTGTTCCACGATGCCCGCCGACTGCAGCAGGAACACGAACGGGCCGGACGAACCGTCCATGATCGGCAGCTCGGCCGAGGACAGTTCGACGATGATGTTGTCCACACCCAGGCCAGCCAGTGCCGACATCAGATGTTCGACGGTCTGGACCTTGGCGTCATTGCAGGTCAGGCCGGTGCACAGGGTGACTTCGGTGACCAGTTCGGCCTTGGCCGGCACTTCCACCACCGGGTCCAGGTCCACGCGCCGGAACACGATGCCGTGGTTGACCGGTGCCGGGCGCAGGGTCATGTAGACCTTGTCACCGCTGTGCAGGCCAACGCCGGTGGCGCGGATCGTGTTCTTGAGGGTGCGTTGCTGGATCATGGGGGCAGACCTGAAATGACACACTAGATTAACACGCAGGCCCCCATACCCCGGCTGAAAGCCCGTCGCGGCTGCCGGTGGGACACGCGTGAAGCAAGGCAGCCGGGCCCATCCTGGCCCGGCGCCTGCATTTTCAGGACATGGTGGCGCAACCCGGGGGGGACAAGCCCCGGGCAGCTCCCTTAGTCCGCCTGGCGGCGCAGGAACGCCGGGATGTCCAGGTAATCGTTGGGCAGTTCAGCCGCGGCCGGGGCCGAGGAGGCCGGCGCCGACGGGGTCGAAGCGGCCACGCTGTCGCTGCTGGCACGGCGCAGGCCCAGGCCCATGCCGCCGACGGCCTTGGACACGGCGTCGCCACCGTTGTCGAAATCACCGAATTCCGGCTGGCCGGTGGTCGCATTGCGCACCAGCTTGATCGGGGCGCGTTCGCCCGGACGCTGGCTCTTGCTGGCCGAGACGCGGTTCAGGCCGGTGGCGACCACGGTCACGCGCACTTCGTCCTGCATGTCCGGGTCGAGCACCGTACCCACCACCACGGTGGCATCTTCAGACGCGAAGCCATCGATGGTGCGGCCGATCTCGTCGAACTCGGCCATGGTGAAGTCGGCACCGGCGGTGATGTTGACCAGGATGCCGTTGGCGCCGGCCAGGTTCACATCGTCCAGCAGCGGGTTCTGGATGGCGGCTTCGGCGGCGGCCTGGGCGCGGTCATCGCCACGGGCGGTGCCGGTACCCATCATCGCCAGGCCCATTTCGGACATGACGGTGCGCACGTCGGCGAAGTCGACGTTGATCAGGCCCGGACGCACGATCAGATCGGCGATGCCCTGCACGGCGCCCTGCAGCACGTCGTTGGCGGCACGGAAGGCCTGGATCAGCGAATCGCCGCCTTCCAGCGAGAAGCGCTTCTGGCCGACGTACTTGGTGTGCAGGTAGCGCTCGAGGCCTTCGGCGGCGGTCAGGCGTTCCAGCGTGCGGCGCTGGGTGTCAGCGTCCAGCTGGTAGTTGCCACCGGCCAGTTCCAGCTTTTTGTAGATCCACTGGCGCTGCTCCACCTCGGCGATGTGCATGAACTCTGCACCGATCGAGCCGGTGTAGGTCGCCTTCAGGCGCGCCAGCAGGTCACGCAGCTTCATGCGCGGCTGGCCGCCGACACCACCGGTGCTGAACTCGCTGTTGAGATCGCCGTCGGACAGGCTGTGGAACGGCAGGCCCAGGTCCGGGGTGTTGACCGGCGTGGTCAGGCCCAGCGGGTCCAGGCGCGCATCGAGGTGGCCGCGTGAACGGTAGGCGGTGATCAGACGACCGACATTGCGCTCACGCTCGTCGCCCGCACCCGTACCGGTGCCGGCTTTCAGCGCATCCTTGGCCGCGTCCGCGATGTGGGAGATGACGGCCGAGTGCGGAATGTCGCCTGCTTCGCGGCCCTTGAAGCCGTCGAAGTAGGTCTTCCATTTGGGATCGACACTATCCGGGGAGACCAGGTACTGCTCGTACAGGTCCTCGACATAGGAGGCGTTGCCGCCGGCGAGTTGCGAAGATTGCGCAAACTGCTTCAGTTGATTGTCCACGATGGAGGGTGTTGATTCGCTTTGTGGGGTATGGCTTCAGAAGGACCCTGCAGGAAGATGAATAGCCCTGCACGGGCGCGTTCAAACAGCCAAATTGTACCCCCATCCGCACACGAAGGGGCACCGCTGGCGGCATTGCACGCCCCCCGATGTCGCTCCCAGACAGGTTTGTCCGCGACTGCGCCGCTCAGATGCCGAGCACGCGCAATTCGCTGCAATCGCGCGAATGGTCCCAGATGCGCTGCAATTGCTGCTCGAACGGCTGCGAACGTGCCGGCAGCGCAATGCCGGCGTCGCCGTCGAGGCGATGGCCGATGAGACGAAAGTAGAAGTCGCCTGCATCGTTGACCAGACAGGCCGAGGCCAGTGCACGGTCGATGGGGTCGCTCACCTGGCGGAACTGGATCACGCTGGGCAGGCGCTGGGCCAGGGCCAGCAGCGGTGACCCGGCCGACGCGATGGCAGCGGCATCGTGCACCATCACCCGCAGTTGCTTGTCGTGGCGGGTGGTGGCGAAGCGGCGCAGTGCCGCCTGCACCGGTGGCGCATCCAGCAGCCCAGGGTCGAGCTGGCGGCTGTGCAGCCACAACTGGCGCCGGGCACGGTGGATGATGGCGGTGGTGATGGCCACGGCCTCGGCCCGGCTGTCGATGGCGCTGGCCACGCCCAGCCGGCGGCGCATCTGCTGGTGGCCGATGCCGGCCTCCTCGAACACCTCGCCCTCGGGCAGGAAGCCCTGTCGGGCATAGAAATCCCGCGCAGGCAGCTGTGCATGCAGGTGCACCTCGGCCAGGCCGAGCTGGCGCCCGGCCTGCACCAGGGCCTCAAGCAGGGCCTCGCCCACGCCCTGGCTGCGCTGGCTGGCCAGCACCGCCATGCGTCCGATGCGGCCATCGGGGGCCAGGCGCCCGGTGCCGACCGGCTGGCCATCGGCATCCAGCGCAAGCACGTGGGCGCAGACCGGGTCCAGGGCATCGCGTTCGAGTTCGGCGGCAATGCCCTGTTCCTGCACGAACACCCGCTGCCGCACGTCGTGGATGGCGACGTGGGCATCGGCGTGGCTGACCTGCTGGACCCGGATCGTGGCCATGGCTCAGGCGTGACCGTTGCCGCTGTCGTCTTCGTCGTGGTCTTCGAAGTTGACGATGACCTCGATGCCATCGTCGTGCACGGTCACGGTGTGGACATCGTCGGATACCACCTCGTCGTGCAGTTCGGCCACCTGGTCGTGGCCTTCGACCACTTCACCCAGCACCGCCGCGTCCTCGTCTTCGTCCTCGGCGTCATAGACCTCGTTCGGGTCGATCAGCTGGAACACGCCACCGACCAGCAGCTGCTGCAGCACCGCGCGGCCCTTGTCGGACAGACCCCGGTAGGCCGCTGCGTCGAGCTGCTCGGCACCGGCCAGGCGCTGCGCGTCCTTCACCGGCAGGGCAAAATCCTGGCCGCTGACATACAGGCTGGCACCGCGCTTGGCCCGGCGCCAGGCCAGGCGTGCCCACGGGTGGCGCTGCAGCAGCAGGCCCGAAGCCAGGGCCTGGACCACTTCCTCTGCTGCCGGTGCCGCCTGGTGGGCCATCACTTCACCCGCCGCACGGTAGGTGGTGATGAAACGGCCGAACCAGTCGCCCAGCTTGTCAGGGTCGTTCATGCGGATGGCGTTGAGTGCAGTGATCACCCGCGCCATCGCCACCGTGTCGATTTCATTCGGATCGGCCGGCATCTTCAGATCGGGATCCTGGTAACGGATGTTCTCGTCGGCATCGGCGATGAGGGTGTCCAGGTAGTCGCTGATCAACTCGGCCGACGCCGGCGCACGCATGCCGAAGGAGAAGGTCAGGCAGGGATCTTCGGCCACGCCGTGATGCGGCACGTTCGGCGGCAGGTACAGCATGTCGCCCGGTGCCAGCACCCAGTCATGGGTGGGCTTGAACACCTGCAGCAGCTTCAGCTCCACGTCCGGGCGGAAGTCCAGCAAAGGCCGCCTGCCCTTGATCGATTCGCTGGCGTCGATCTGCCAGCGGCGGTGGCCGTAGGCCTGCAGCAGGAAAACGTCGTACTGGTCGACGTGGGCACCGACCGAGCCGCCGGTGGCGGCGAAGCTGATCATCACGTCATCCATGCGCCAGCGCGGCAGGAAGCTGAAGTGCTCGATCAGGGCGCGCACGTCCGGGTCCCACTTGTCGACGTCCTGCACCAGCAGGGTCCAATCGTGGTCGGGCAGGGCGGGGAAGATGTCTTCCTGGAACGGACCGCTGCGCACGCGCCAGCTGTCCTGGGTCTTGTCGTGTTCGATCAGCCGCGCCAGCACCCCTTCCTCGCAGGCCAGGCCGGCAAGGTCTTCCGGCTGCACCGGGGTCTGGAAATCGGGGAAGGCATTGCGGATCAGCAGCGGGCGTTTCTGCCAGAAGTCGCGCAGGAAGGTGGCCGGGGCCATGCCCAGCGGCTGGCCGGGGCGGGCGGTGACTTCGATGAGCGGAGCGGTGGACTTGCGGGCGGCCATGGGGGATTCCTTGCAGCGGAAAGCGGGAGGGGCGGCGTGGCGGGCCGCCTGAGATCTCCATTGTCCGCCGTTCGCGGGCATTGCGCACGTGCGCGGGATTGTCGCGGGGGGATCCGGCCAACGGCTGAGCCCCTCGTGGCGGTGTGGGTTCACAAGCAAAAGCCGCGCTTGGCCGGGTGGGTGGGCTGCGCGGGGGACGCTGCAAGTACGTCCATGTAAGCTCGGTCGCCGCATCCATGCGGCTCACGCCCCCGCGCAGCCCACCCGCCCGGCCCCTGACAGTTTCCTGCGCGGCCCGCCACGGAATGGAAGAAGAAAAGCAAAGGCAACGGCGGGTCGCGCGCTGCGCTTGCTCGTGCCGTTGTCCATGCGAAAGGCAGCCGAGCATGGGTTCGGCTCTACAGAAAGGCCAAAAGCAAAGAGGGACGCGGCGAAGCCGCGTCCCTCTTTCAAATTCCGTCCCGACAACGTCATCCACGCATGGCGTGGATCTACTCATCCGTCACCGGGAATCTGTCAGAGGTGGGGCGGGTTGGGTTCGCGGGACCGCAGGCGCCATGGATGGCGCCTACGAGCCTCCAAGGATGGATTCACGGCGTGTCCCGCGAACCCAACCCGCCCCGCCAGGCACGGCATAACCCAGAGCCGCTTTTGACGTTGCCGTTGCCGTTGCCCTGGCAGTAAAGCCTGCCGCAGGCAGCGCACGCGGCCGCCGCCGCAAGGAAACCCCTTAGATCTTCTTCGCCAGCGCCTCAGCCAGGCCGGTGTAACTACCCGGGGTCATCTCACGCAGCGCCTGCTTGGCGTCTTCCGGCAGCGCCAGCGTCTCCACGAACGCGCGCATCGACTCGGCCGTGATGCCCTGGCCACGGGTCAGCGCCTTCAACTGCTCGTACGGGTTCGGCAGGCCGTGACGACGCATCACCGTCTGCACGGCTTCGGCCAGCACTTCCCACGCCGCATCCAGATCGGCATCCAGGCGCTGCGGGTTCACTTCCAGCTTGCCCAGGCCCTTGGCCAGCGAATCCAGTGCCACCAGGCCGTGGCCGAACGCGGTGCCCAGTGCACGCAGCACGGTGGAATCGGTCAGGTCGCGCTGCCAGCGGCTGATCGGCAGCTTCGCGCTGAAATGCTCGAACAGCGCGTTGGCGATGCCGAAGTTGCCCTCGGCATTCTCGAAATCGATCGGGTTCACCTTGTGCGGCATCGTCGACGAACCGACTTCGCCTTCCTTCAGGCGCTGCTTGAAGTAGCCCAGCGAGATGTAGCCCCAGATGTCGCGGGCCAGGTCGATCAGGATGATGTTGGCGCGGCGGGCGGCATCACCGATCTCGGCGATGTTGTCGTGTGGCTCGATCTGCGTGGTGTACGGGTTGAACACCAGGCCCAGGCTGGTCACGAAACGCTCGGCGAAGGCCGGCCAGTCCACGGCCGGGTAGCTGGCCACGTGGGCGTTGTAGTTGCCCACCGCGCCGTTGATCTTGCCGGTCAGTTCGACCGCGGCGATCTGCCTGCGCTGGCGCTCCAGGCGGGCAACCACGTTGGCCAGCTCCTTGCCCAGGGTGGTGGGCGAGGCGGTCTGGCCGTGGGTGCGCGACAGCATCGGCTGTGCGGCCTGGGCGTGGGCCAGGGTGCGCAGGGTGGCGGCGATGCCATCCAGGCTTGGCAGCAGCACTTCGCGGCGGGCCTGTTCCAGCATCAGGCCGTAGCTGAGGTTGTTGATGTCCTCGCTGGTGCAGGCGAAATGCACGAATTCCAGTGCCGGGGCCAGCTCGGCATCGTCCTTCAGCTGTTCCTTGATGAAGTACTCCACCGCCTTGACGTCATGGTTGGTGGTGCGCTCGATCTCCTTCACGCGTGCGGCCTGGGCCGGGGTGAGGTTGGCGGCGAGGGCGCGCAGGCGGGTGGTGGCGGCCTCGGAGAACGCGGCCAGTTCGACGATGCCCGGCTCGGCGCCCAGGGCCAACAGCCATTCCACCTCGACCGTGATGCGGGCCTTGATCAGGCCGTACTCGGAGAAGATCGGGCGCAGGGCGTCGACCTTGCCGGCATAGCGGCCATCGAGCGGGGACAGGGCGAGCAGGGCGGAATCGGACATGTCGGCAGGGCTGGGGCGAGCGGCGGGGGGCATATTCTACGACGCGCAGAGCTGCCGCGCTGCGCGCTCGCCGGGCATGGCCCGGCGCTACCGGCCGGACGGTGGGGGCCACCTGTGGGATCCCATGCTGCGGGCAAGGGAGTATCGTTGGCACAGCCGCCAGCCCGGGAAGTGACTCCTTGCCAGCCGTCGCTTTCCTTTCCCCAACAGAAGCAATGCGGAGTTGATGCAATGAGCAAAACTGCAAGCAAGGGCAAGACGCCCGGGTTCCGGATCGAGCACGACAGCATGGGTGAGCTGCAGGTGCCTGCCGACGCCCTGTGGGGCGCGCAGACCCAGCGTGCCGTGGAGAATTTCCCGGTCTCGGGCCAGCGCATGCCGCGCGGTTTCATCCGCGCCCTCGGCCTGGTGAAGGGCGCCGCCGCTGGCGTCAACGCCGAGCTGGGCCACCTGCCCAAGGTCGTGGCCAAGGCCATCCAGGTTGCCGCAGCCGAAGTGTCGGCCGGTGACTGGGACGCGCATTTCCCGATCGATGTCTACCAGACCGGTTCGGGCACCTCGTCCAACATGAATGCCAACGAGGTCATCGCCACCCTGGCCAATCGGGCCGGCAAGGCGGGCAAGACCACCGTGCACCCGAACGACCACGTCAACCAGGGGCAGAGCTCCAATGATGTGATCCCGACCGCGCTGCGCGTGTCGGCAGTGCTGGCCGTGCACGAACAGTTGCTGCCGGCGCTGGTGCACCTGCGCAGGGCCCTGGACAAGAAAGGCCGCAGTCTGCGCAAGGTGGTCAAGACCGGCCGCACCCACCTGATGGATGCGATGCCGCTGACCTTCGAGCAGGAGTTCGGTACCTGGTCGGCGCAGCTGGCGTCGGCGCAGGAGCGCATCGAGGACAGCCTCAAGCGCGTGCGCCGCCTGCCGCTGGGCGGCACTGCCATCGGCACCGGCATCAATGCCGATCCGCGTTTTGGTTCGCAGGTTGCCAAGGCCCTCAAGCAGCAGACCGGTTTCAAGTTCGACAGCGCCGAAAACAAGTTCGAAGGGCTGGCCGCGCAGGACGATGCCGTGGAACTGTCCGGCCAGCTCAATGCTCTGGCGGTGGCCCTGATCAAGATCGCCAATGATCTGCGCTGGATGAATGCCGGCCCGCTGGCCGGGCTGGGCGAGATCGAACTGCCGGCGCTGCAGCCGGGCAGCTCGATCATGCCGGGCAAGGTCAATCCGGTCATTCCCGAGGCGACGGTGATGGCCTGCGCGCAGGTGATCGGCCACCACACGGCGATCACCGTGGCCGGGCAGACCGGAAACTTCCAGCTCAATGTCACCCTGCCGCTGATTGCAGTGAACCTGCTTGATGGCATCGGCCTGCTGGCCAACGTATCCACCCTGCTGGCTGACAGCGCCATTGCCGGTCTGAAGGTGCGCGAGGACCGCGTGGCCGAAGCGTTGGCGCGCAACCCGATCCTGGTGACCGCGTTGAACCCGATCATCGGCTATGAGAAGGCCGCAGCCATCGCCAAGCGTGCCTACAAGGAGCAGCGCCCGGTGCTGGATGTGGCAGTGGAGGACAGCGGCCTGGGCGAAGCCGAACTGCGCCGCCTGCTGGACCCGACCGCACTGACTGCAGGTGGCATCCAGGCCGGCGGCGGTGGCGCTGGCGGCTGATCGGGTAGTGCCGGGCCATGCCCTGCGGATGGCCGGACAGCCGAGCGGCGGGGAGACAGCCGAGCATGGGCTCGGCTCTACAGGTAAGGTAGTGTCGGGCCATGCCCGGCGGATGGCCGGATGAACGAAAACGCCGCCCCCGGGGCGGCGTTTTTCATTTCAGCGACGGTCGGCGACGATGTTGCTGAAGGTCTCGGTGTAATCCTTGAACTCCGGGATGGTCTGCACCAGATCCGGCGGGATCACCTCCATGCCGTCCGGTGGCTGGATCTTCACTGGCTGCATGTCGGGGTCGGCGGGGGCGGCCACCAGGGTGTTCTGGCGCAGCACCTGCAGTTTTCCGAACATCGTCTGCAGCATCTGCCGCTGGCCATCGTTGAGCGGGATCTGGATCTCGTCGATCTTCATCGTGCCGTCGGGCAGGATGATGATGTTCGGTGCCGGCTGGCGGCGCACGGTCACCATGCTGTCGCTGACGGAGATCTTGGGCTTGCCGCGTTCGGCGCGGTGGTTGCGGTAGTCCTGGTCGCAGCCGGCCAGACCCAGGCAGAGCAGGGCGACCAGCAGCAGCAACAGTTTCTTCATGGCGGTTCAATCGGGTGCATCGGGGCCGCCATTGTAAGCCCGGGCGGGCCCGGTGCGGCCGGCAATGGGTCAGGTTGCCGGCCGGGTGCGGGGACGTGTTACAGGGTCAGCGGTTGACGACCTTGTGCTTGTCGCAGTCGTCGATGTCGCTCTGGTCCATGGTCGCGTAAGGCTTGAATGCCGGTAGATCGCGGGCCAGTGCCTGCTGGCTGGCCAGCATCGCCGGCAGCCGGTTGCACAGCTGCTTGGCCTGCGCCTCGATCTTCTCGGCTTCGGCGTTGATGCGCTTCTCGATGCCGTCGGTGTCGCCACTGAACACGCCCTTGATCGCCTCGCTCGCCGCGCTGGCGCCGAGCCTGGCACCGGCTACACCGATCTCCATGCCGTCCTGGGCGATGCCGGCGATGTGTCCGCGGTAGTCGAGCAGCTGGCGACGCTGGGCCGCAGTGGTCTCCACTTCCTTGCCGTCGATCAGCAGTCGGCCGTCCGGAGTGATTTCCGCCCGCGGCTGCGTGTCCGAGGAGATATTGATGTTGCCCTTGGCAATCTCCTCGCGGGCCTTGTCGGTAGCTTCCTTGACGGTCTTTCCGATCCCGCCGGTGGCTTCGGCCACCGCCTTGCCCGGCGAGTTATCGGTGGAGGACGACGAGGACGAGGTGTCGCCACAGGCGATCAGCGGCAGGCACAGCAGGACGGCAGGCATCAGGCGCAGCAGGTTCATGGCGTTCCCCTCAAGGCAATGGATGGTTTACTTGCCGCGCGGCAGGGTGACCTTGCCGCCAATGTCGCGATGGCGGACCTCGCCACTGCCGCTGTGGTCGACGGCGAGGCTGCCGCCGGCACCATTGACGGTGATGTCGCCCGAACCGTGGCTGCGCACGTGCACGTTGCCGCCGGTCTGGTCGATGTCCACGTCGCCGGAGCCGATCACGCCGATCTCGATGTTGCCCTTCACCTGGCGGAAGCCGATGTCGCCCGAGCCGACCGTGTCCAGCCGCGCGTTGCCGCGCACGTCGCTGACCTTCAGGTCGCCTGACCCCACGGTACCGACCACGACGTCGCCGCCGATGGTGCGGGCCTTGACGTCACCCGAGCCGAGCGAGAGCAGGTTCAGCGACGCGGCACCGTCGATGTCCAGGTCGCCCGAGCCGACGGCGGCATGCACGCTGCCGCGGGTGCCACGGGCAACGCCGTCACCGGAGCCGATGTCCATGCTCAGCGACTGTGCGTTGTCGATGCTGGCATCGCCGGAGCCGATGCGGAACTGCAGCGGCAGGTTGTCCGGCACGCTGCCGCGGATGTCCAGCCAGGCGTAGGTGTTGCCCATGCTCAGGCTGGAGCGGCCGTCGCGGCGCAGGCGGACCACCAGCTTGTCGCCCTCGCGGCGCTGGTCCAGCACCAGCTGCTGCAGCCAGCTCTGATCGGAGGCACAGGCGCGGCCGTCCAGCTGGCCACCGCCGGCACTGGCGATCACCTTCAGGTCGTGCTGGTTGACTTCGAACACCACGGCCTTGGCGCCAGTAGCGTCCAGCTTCAGCGAGCGCGGCGCGGAGAACTTGCAGTTCGGTGTGTCGGCGGCCCGCACCGACAGCGGCAACAGCAGCAACAGGGCACTACAGGCGAGCAGGGTACGCATGGTGGTCTCTCCGGAAAGGGATCAGATTTCGCCGGCGCGCTTGCGCAGGCGGATGGCCAGGATGATGAAGGCGACGCCGAACGCTGCACCGATCCACAGGTCGGGCATGGCCAGGGTCTTGAGCTGCTCGGCCGGGCTCATCAGCGCGGTCAGTGATTCGACGCTCTTGGCGTCGTCGCTCGCGGCGAGGCGGTAGACCAGGTCCACGCCCGGCACCGTGCCCAGCAGCAGACGGCCGACGATGTGCTGCCAGAACCAGCCGGTGGTCATGTCGAACGCATGCATCAGCTTGGTGGTGCTGACGATGATGCCGGCGAACAGCGGCAGCATGACCGCCCACAGGAACGGCTTGCTCTTGGCCCAGGCCGAGCACAGCAGCAGCCAGCCGGCCGTCGGCAGGGCCCACAGCGCGTACACCGGGATGGCGGTCAGCAGCCCTGCGCTCAGGGTCAGTGGGCTGGCCGGGCCCCAGATCAGGGTGGTCGCGCTGCCGCCGTGGGTGACCGCGACGATGCTGATGATGAGCAGGAAGCCGAACATGGTGGCGACGGCGGCCAGGGTGGCCACAAGCGGCGCGATGATCAGGGCGCTTATCGCTTTGGACAGAACGGTCTGGGTGTCCGACAGCGGCAGCGACTTCCAGAACAGGATGCTGCGGTCGCGGCGATCGTCGTACAGGGCGCCCAGGCAGTAGAAGAACACCACGAAGGCGAGCACCAGGAAGGGCCAGGTGGAGCTGAGCAGCAAGGTCAAATCCAGGCCGTTGCCGAGGTCGGCCATGTCCTTGGCGCTGATCTTCTGGGTCAGCAGGGCCAGGTCCAGGCCGTTGATGTTCACGTTCTCGCCGTCGACGTGCAGGCCGCCGTCGCGGGCGGCGCGGTGCAGGGCGAACAGGCCCAGGCCGATGCCCACAGCGCTCATCAGCAGCGAGACGATGCCGGCGATCAGCGGGGCGTAGAAGAAGCCGCCGCGGTTCTCCCAGTATTCGCGCTTGAGCAGCCAGCGCAGGGTGCCTGCGGGGCTGACCGGATGGTTGACGGCATTCATGCGTAGGTCCCCTTCATGACAGCGACGAACAGATCGGCCAGGCCCGCGTTGCGGATCTCGCCCAGGGTGGAAAGCTGGCTGCGCGGCACGCCGTCATACAGCAGCACGGTCTTGCCGAAGGCCTGGCTGCGCTCGTCGATCGGCTTCAGTGCACGCGCGGTTTCCAGCTGCTCTGCGCCCACCAGCAGTTCGGTATAGCGCTCGGCCACCTCGTCCATCTCCGCGCTGAGCACCACGCGGCCATCGCGGATGAACATCACGTCGCTGAGGATGTGTTCGATCTCTTCCACCTGGTGGGTGGTGACGATGATGGTCTTCTGTTCGTCGAAGTAATCCTCCAGCAGGCGCTGGTAGAACTCCTTGCGGTACAGGATGTCCAGGCCCAGGGTCGGCTCGTCCAGCACCAGGATGCGGGCATCGATGGCCATCACCAGGGCCAGGTGCAGCTGCACGATCATGCCCTTGGACAGCTCGCGCACGCGCTGCTTGGGCTGCAGCTTGGTGTTGGCCAGGAAGCGTTCGCAGCGGGCGCGGTCGAAGCGCGGGTGCACGCCGGCAACGAAATCGATCGCTTCGCGCACCTTCAGCCAGCGCGGCAGCACGGCCACGTCGGCGATGAAGCAGATGTCCTTCATCAGCTCATCGCGGTGCAGGCGCGGGTCGCGGCCCAGCACGGACAGTTCGCCTTCCACCGGGGTCAGGCCGAGGATGGCCTTCAATGCGGTGGTCTTGCCGGCGCCATTGGGCCCGATCAGGCCGACGATGCGGCCGGCCGGGATGGAAAAACTGGCGTTGTCGAGGGCAACGGTGTTCTTGTAGGCCTTGCGCAGGCCTTTGGCGGTGATGACAGCTTCGCTTGCGACGGTACTCATCAGATCTTCCCCTGGGGCAGCAATTCGTCGAGGCTCAGGCCCAGGCGCTGGATGCGCTCCAGGACGGCCGGCCATTCTTCATTGAGGAAGCGTTCGCGCTCGCTGCTGCGCAGCTGCGTGGCGGCTGCCTCGGTCATGAACATGCCCAGCCCGCGGCGCTTCTCGACCAGGCCTTCATCGGCCAGTTCCTGGTAGGCGCGCGAAACGGTGATGGGGTTGAGCTGGTAGTCGGCGGCCACCTGGCGCACCGAGGGCAGGGCATCGCCCGGCTTGAGGATTCCGTCGAGCATCATGGCGATCACGCGCTCCTTCAGCTGGCGGTAGATGGGAGCGCCGTCGCTCCACTGGATGTCGCTCATGTTCAGCTCCGTGGGGTCAGCGGCTGTGCGAACGAGAAGTACGGCATGGACAGGGAGCTGTGCAGCCGACGCGGGGGAGGGGGAGAAGGTTCGGCGTTCCCGGCCGTGAAGGGTGCTGCGTCCTGCGGAGTGTTGTCGGGAAAGGCGGGGGCCGGCGGCGGCAGGGCCAGCCAGAGCACGGCCAACAGCGCCGATAGGGCGATGGAAGCAGGTGCGGCATGGCGGCGTCGCATCCAGATGTTCATGGTTCCCCCTGTCTCAGGTGACTGGTGTTGTATGCAACTATAACACCGGCACGCTGTCGTGCAAGCCCTGCTGCAACCCGACGGATGGCAGGCCTGGTCACAGTTCCGGGCCATCACCTCAAGTTATTGATCTGATGGGGAAATTGGCGTTGCTCAGCCTGTGGTTCCGCACCCGCTTTCATTCAGCAACATCGATGCCATGTCGCCAAGAGTGCGCAGCTGTACCGCCATCTGTGCAACCGACACGTCACGCAACGTCCCGCACAGGCGGTGCCCGCAGGCGCTGCGGGCCCCGGTGCTATAGTTCGGACGATTCCCGGCCAGCGCTGGCCGGACCGTTGAAAACAGCCCCTGCGGACCGCCCCTCATGCCTCTGTCGACTGCCTTCCCGCGCCGCTTCCGCCGCCTGTCCCTGCTGACCGTGCTGGCCTTCGGCCTGGCCGGTCCGGCCGGTGCCTTCGCCGCCGATCTGCTTGACGTGAACTATCGCCCGCTGGCCGGCAAGCAGCAGGTCAACCTGGAAAAGCGCTACCACGGCCAGGTGCTGTTGGTGGTCAATACCGCCAGCAAGTGCGGCTACACCCCGCAGTACGAAGGGCTGGAAGCGCTGCACAGGCAGTACGCCGGCAAGGGTTTTGCCGTGCTGGGCTTCCCGTCGAATGATTTCAAGGGCCAGGAGCCCGGCGACGAGAAGCAGATCCAGGATTTCTGCACGCTGACCTATGGCGTCAAGTTCCCGATGTTCGAGAAGGTGCATGTCATCGGTGCGCAGGCCACGCCGCTGTACCAGCGCCTGACCGCCGCCACCGGCGTCGCCCCGGGCTGGAACTTCCACAAGTATCTGGTGGGCCGCGATGGCAGGGTCATCGCCCAGTTCGCCAGCAAGGTCACCCCGGATGATCCGCAGCTGAAAGCGGCCATCGACAAAGCCCTGGCCGCACCGGCGGTCCATTGAATGACGGCACGCACGCCTCGACATCTCCGGCGTGCGTGCGACAATGTTTGCTTTCGCGCCGACGTCGGCGCCCAGACACTTCCAGGAATGCAGCGAATGAAGATGGGAATGCGCGGCGCAGCGGCGTCGGTTCTGATTCTGGCGATGGGCACCTCCGGTGTCGCCCTGTCGCAACAACCGGCCGCACCGGCGGCCGCCAAGGAGACCGCAACCTTGAATTCCCCCAAGCAGAAGCTCGGCTACGCCATCGGTCTGGATGTGGCCAAGTCGTTTGCGCCGATCGCCGATGAAATCGACGTGGCCGCCCTGCGCACCGCCGTCGAGCGTTCGTTCGAAGGCCTGCAGCCGCAGATCACCCAGGACCAGGCCAAGGCCACCGATGCGGCCCTGCGCCAGGTCGTGATGGCCCGCAACGGCCAGCAGGTTCCGGGCATGGCCCCGGGCTCGCAGCCGGCCAAGGTCGATCGCGTCAAGGTCGCGCAGATGATCGGTTCGTACTCGGTCGGCCCGTCGCTGGCGCAGCTGAAGGACGATATCGATACCGCCTCGCTGTTCGAAGCCATCAGCACCGGTCTGGGCAAGGGCCAGCCGAAGATGACCGAGGCGGACGCGCAGGCCACCATCCAGTCGTTCATGGGCACCAAGCAGGCTGAAATGCAGGCCAAGGCCGCCCAGGCCGCGCAGACCAACCGCCAGGAAGGCAATGCATTCCTGGCCAAAAACAAGACCCAGCCGGGCGTGGTGACCACCGCCTCGGGCCTGCAGTACCAGGTGATCCGCCCGGGCAGCGGCGAGCGTCCGCTGCCGAGCAGCAAGGTGCGCGTGAACTACGAAGGCAAGCTGCTGGACGGCACCGTGTTCGACAGCTCCGCTGGCCGCGGCCCGGCCGAATTCGGCCTTGACCAGGTCATCAAGGGCTGGACCGAGGGCGTCGCCCTGATGCCGGTCGGCTCCAAGTACCGCTTCTGGATCCCGGGCGAGCTGGCCTATGGCGAAAACGGCACCCCGGGTGGTCCGATCGGCCCGAACGCCACGCTGACCTTCGACGTCGAGCTGCTGGGCGTCCTGCCGTAAGTCGCCAGGAGCCTGCACGGACATGCGCGTTGCGATTTTCGGTACCGGCTACGTCGGTCTGGTGACAGGGACCTGCCTGGCCGATGCCGGCCACCAGGTGATCTGTGTGGATATCGACCAGGCCAAGGTCGATGGCCTCAACCAGGGCATCATCCCGATCTACGAGCCGGGCCTGGAGCCGATGGTGAAGGCCAACCATGCCGCGTCGCGGCTGGCGTTCACCACCGATGCCGCAGCCGCCATCGGCCATGGCCAGGTGGTGTTCATCGCCGTCGGCACGCCGCCGGACGAGGATGGCAGCGCCGACCTGCAGTATGTGCTGGCCGTGGCCCGCACCATCGGCCGCCACATCAGCGTGCCGACGGTGGTGGTCAACAAGTCGACGGTGCCGGTGGGCACCGCCGACAAGGTCCGCGCGGCGATTGCCGAGGCGCTGGCCGCACGTGGCGCCGACATCGCCTTTGATGTCGTTTCCAACCCCGAGTTCCTGAAGGAAGGCGATGCGGTCGCCGACTGCATGCGGCCGGACCGCATCATCATCGGCGCCTCCAGCGCCGAATCGGTGGCAGTGATGCGCCGCCTGTATGCTCCGTTCAACCGCAACCACGACCGCGTGGTGGAAATGGACGTGCGTTCGGCCGAGCTGACCAAGTACGCGGCCAATGCAATGCTGGCCACCAAGATTTCATTCATGAATGAAATCGCCAACATCGCCGAACGCGTCGGTGCCGACGTCGAGCAGGTCCGCCAGGGCATCGGCTCGGACCCGCGCATCGGCTGGCACTTCATCTACCCGGGCGCCGGTTATGGCGGCTCGTGCTTCCCCAAGGATGTGCAGGCGCTGGCCCGCACCGCGCAGCAGTACGGCCTGCAGCCGAAGCTGCTGGATGCGGTGGAAGCGGTCAACGATGCGCAGAAGGGCCATCTGTTCGAGCTCATCCAGCGCCATTACGGTACGGCCGACGTGCGTGGCCGCACCTTTGCCGTGTGGGGCCTGGCCTTCAAACCGAACACCGACGACATGCGTGAAGCGTCCAGCCGACGGCTGCTGGCCCAGTTGTGGGAGGCCGGTGCGGCAGTGCGTGCCTACGATCCGGAAGCTACGCACGAAGCGCAGCGCATCTTCGGCCAGCGTGATGACCTGGTGTTCTGCGGCAGTGCCGAAGAAGCCCTGCAGGGGGCCGACGCGGTGGTGGTGGTGACCGAGTGGAAGCAGTTCCGCAGCCCCGATTTCCATGCGCTGCGCACGCAGCTGAAGGATGCGGTGGTGTTTGATGGCCGCAACCTGTACGACCCGTCCGAGGTCGAGGCTGCCGGTCTGGCGTATTACGGCATTGGCCGGGGGCGTTCGTTGCATGTCTGAGTTGCCGAGTGAACGCGAGCAGGCGCTGGAAGCGCGCCTGGTCGAACTGGAGATGCGCGTGTCCTTCCAGGAACACGCGCTGGCCGAACTGAGCGATGCGCTGGCCGATGCCCGCATGCAGGGCACGCGCAATGCCGATGTGCTGCGCGTGCTGCTGGAGGATCTGGGCAAGGTCCGCAACGCATTGAATTCTTCCGATCCGGCGAGCGAACCGCCGCCGCCGCACTACTGATCCGAACCTTATGAGCGATACCCTCCGCGACCAGCTGATGGGCCTGGGCTTCAAGCCGGCGCCCAAGCCCGAGCGCAAGAATGATGGCCCCCGCCGTGATGGCCGCCCGCAGGGCAAGGGTGGCACTGGCAACGCAAAGCCGCAGGGCGCAGGCAAGGGCGACCACAAGCCCGGCGAGCGCCGTGGTGGCCATGGCCATGCGGGTGCCGGCAAGCCCGGCCCGTCGCGTGGCCCCGGCCAGCAGGGCCCGCGCAAGCCGCGCAGCGCCGAAGAGATGGACTTGGCCAAGGCCTACGCCATCCGCGCGCAGAAGGAAAAGGAAGAGCGCATCGAGACCGAGCGCCTGAAGCAGGAAGAAGCGCGCCAGCGCCGCGAGGCCAAGGCCAAGCTTGAAGAACTGCTCAAGGACAAGGGCCTCAATGATGAAGCGGCCGATATTGCGCGCCACTTCCCGTATGGCGGCAAGATCAAGCGCATCTACGTGACCGCCACGCAGTTGACCGCTCTCAATGCGGGTGAGCTGGGTGTGGTCCAGCTCAACGGCCGTTACCTGCTGGTGACGGCCGAGCTGCTGGCGCAGGCCGAGGCCGTGTTTGCTGCTTCGGTGGCACTGAAAGTCGATCCGAATGCGCCGGCCGAGGAAGATCCGTACGCCGATCCGCAGTACCAGGTGCCGGACGACCTGGTCTGGTAAGCGCTTCTGCGGGATGACGAAGATGCCGGGCACTGCCCGGCGTTTTCGTTAGGGCGTGCGCGCCGCGCTGCGCCGTGCGCGGATCAGCGGCAGGCTCAGTGCGAAGAAGCACAGCAGCGCGCCGACCAGGGCAAAGCCACTGCCGGCCAGGAATGCCGTACGGCCATGGTCGATGGTCCACAGCTGGCCCGCGATGAGCGCACCGAGCACGCCGCCGACACCGGACGAGAAGCCATACAGCAGCCCCTGGCCGTGGCCGTTGAGCCGCCCCGGGAAGTAGGTGGCCAGCATCTGCATGGCGGCCGCGAAGAAGGCCGCAAACCCCAGCGCGTGCGCTGTCTGTGCCAGCAGCATCACCGGCAGGTTTTCCGGGAACAGCGCCGTCACCGCCCAGCGCAGGCAGGAACTGACCAGGGCGATCAGCAGCATCCAGCTGGCGTCATGGCGGCGGAAGAAACGGCCGATGGTGAAGAACACGCCCACCTCGAACACGACGCCGATGGTCCACAGCAGGCCGAGGGTGGAGGTGCGGTAGCCGTGGTGGTCCATGTAGACCGAAAAGAACGTGTAATACGGTCCGAACGACAGCTGTTCCATGAACGCGGCCAGGAAGAACGCCAGCACCGGCGGGCGGCGCACGATCTGCCAGAAGCCACTGGCATCGCCCGCGGTCTTGCCGATGCCGCGCGCGTACTGGTTGCTGAAGGCGGAGACCACCAGCAGGGCGAACAGGGGCAGCATCATCCACGGCAGCAGCCCGGCGCGGCTGCCAGTGCCATCGCCTTCGATGAGCCAGCCGAACAGGGTGACGATGGCGATGAAGCCCAGCGAGCCCCAGACCCGGATCAGCCCGTAGCGATGGCTGTCATTGCCGAGGTGGGTAAGGGTGATCGACTCGAACTGCGGCATCACCGCGTTGTAGAAGAAGCAGAACACCACCATCGCCGGGTACATCCACGGCTGCGGCAACGGCAGCAGGAAGGCGGCGAAACTGAGCAGCGTCAGCACGCAGCCCGCACGCAGCAGTCGGATCGGGCAGGGCGAGGCCGCCGCCAGTGATGTCCAGGTGCTGGGCGCGACCACGCGGGTGGCATACCACAGCCCCATCATCACGCTGATGGCGGCCACGCTCATGCCGCGCGCAGTGAGGAACAGGCTCCAGTACGGTGTGAATGCGCCCAGCGCCGCGTAATAGAACAAATAGAAGCTGGACAGGCGGGCAGCAGGAACGGTCACCGCGGCAATCATGCACTGAAAAAAGGGGACGGAGGGGATTAAGTCGTTTGTGCACAAACGACTTAATCCCCTCCGTCCCCTTTTTATTCGGGATCGTAGTCGAGGTTGGAGGCCAGCCAGCGCTCGGCCTGCGCGCGGTCGACGCCCTTGCGCCGGGCGTAGTCGCTGACCTGCTCGCGGCTGAGACGGCCGACCACGAAGTACTGGCTCTGCGGATGGCTGAAGTAATAGCCCGATACCGCTGCGGTGGGCAGCATGGCGAAGCTTTCGGTCAGCGACATGCCAGCGTTGGCCTCGGCCTGCAGCAGGTCGAACAGACGGCGCTTCTCGCTGTGCTCGGGGCAGGCCGGGTAACCTGGCGCCGGGCGGATGCCGCGGTACTGCTCGTCGATCAGCGCCTCGTTGTCCAGCGTCTCGGCGTGGTCGTAGCCCCAGAATTCCGTACGCACGCGCTGGTGCAGGCGCTCGGCCAGTGCTTCGGCGAAGCGATCGGCAAGGGCCTTCAGCAGGATCGCGTTGTAATCGTCATGCTCGGCTTCGAACCGCGCGACATGGGCGTCGATGCCGATGCCGGCGGTGACCGCGAACGCGCCGATCCAGTCCTGCTGTCCGCTGTCGGCCGGGGCGATGAAGTCGGCCAGGCAGAAGTCCGGGCGCTCGGCCGGCTTGTCCACCTGCTGGCGCAGGAAGTGCAGGGTGGTCTCGCCCTGCGGGTGCTGCACGCGCACGTCATCGCCGACGCTGTTGGCCGGCCACAGGCCGAACACGGCCTTGGCCTGCAGCCACTTCTCTTCGACGATGCGCGCCAGCATCGCGCGTGCATCGCGGTACAGCTCGCTGGCCTGGCTGCCGACAATCTCGTCGGTGAGGATGGCCGGGTACTTGCCCGCCAGTTCCCAGGCCTGGAAGAACGGCGTCCAGTCGATGTAATCGACCAGTTCGGCCAGCGGGTAGTCATCGAATACATGCAGGCCCGGCTGCTTCGGTGCCGGCGGTGCGTAGTCGGCCCAGTCGCCCTGGAACTTCTGCCCGCGTGCGTGCTCCAGCGACACCAGGCGCTTGGCATCGCCGCGGTTGCGGTGGCGGACGCGGATCTCGGCGTAGTCGGCTTCGTTGGCGGCGACGAACGCCTCGCGCAGATCGCGCGAGATCAGCGACTGGGCTACGCCGACGGCGCGCGAGGCATCCTTCACCCACACCGTCGGCGCCTTGTAGTGCGGGTCGATCTTCAGCGCGGTATGCGCGCGCGAGGTGGTCGCACCGCCGATCAGCAGGGGCAGGTCGAAACCCTGGCGTTCCATTTCACGCGCGACGTGGCTCATTTCTTCCAGTGACGGCGTGATCAGCCCGGACAGGCCGATCAGGTCGGCGTTGTGCTCGCGGGCTGCATCGAGGATCTTCTGCGCCGGCACCATCACGCCGAGGTCGACCACCTCGAAGTTGTTGCAGGCCAGCACCACGCCGACGATGTTCTTGCCGATGTCGTGCACATCGCCCTTCACCGTGGCCATGATGATCTTGCCGTTGCTCTTGGCGGTGTCGCCGCTGCGCGCCTTCTCGGCCTCGATGTACGGCAGCAGGTAGGCCACGGCCTTCTTCATCACGCGCGCGGATTTCACCACCTGCGGGAGGAACATCTTGCCGGCACCGAACAGGTCGCCGACCACGTTCATGCCATCCATCAACGGGCCTTCGATCACGTCCAGCGGGCGGCTGGAGGCCTGCCGGGCCAGCTCGGTATCTTCTTCAACGAAGGCATCCAGGCCGTGCACCAGGGCGTGCGCCAGACGCTGCGCCACCGGCTTTTCGCGCCAGGCCAGGTCCTCGGTCTTCGCTGCGCCCTTTTTGCCCTTGTAGCGCTCGGCGATCTCCAGCAGGCGCTCGGTGGCGTCACTGCGGCGGTTGAGGATCACGTCCTCCACGCGTTCGCGCAGCTCCGGGTCCAGCTCGTCGTAGATCGGCATCGCGCCGGCGTTGACGATGCCCATGTCCATGCCGGCAGCGATGGCGTGGTACAGGAACACCGAGTGGATGGCCTGGCGTACCGTTTCATTGCCACGGAAGGAAAACGAGACGTTGGACACGCCGCCGGACACGTGGCAGTGCGGCAGGGTCTGCTTGATGATCCGGGTCGCTTCGATGAAGTCGACCGCGTAGTTGTCGTGTTCCTCGATGCCGGTGGCGACGGCGAAGATGTTGGGATCGAAGATGATGTCCTGCGGCGGGAAGCTGATTTCATCGACCAGGATGCGGTAGGCGCGCGTACAGATCTCGACCTTGCGCGCGCAGGTGTCGGCCTGGCCGGCTTCGTCGAAGGCCATCACCACGGCCGCTGCGCCATAGCGCAATACCTTGCGCGCGTGTTCGCGGAACAGCGCCTCGCCTTCCTTCAGCGAGATCGAGTTGACCACGCTCTTGCCCTGCAGGCATTTCAGGCCGGCCTCGATCACGCTCCACTTGGAGGAATCGACCATCACCGGGATGCGTGCGATGTCCGGCTCGGACATGATCAGGTTGAGGTAGCGGGTCATCGCCGCTTCCGAATCGATCAGGCCCTCGTCCATGTTGACGTCGAGGATCTGCGCGCCGCTGGCCACCTGCTGGCGGGCCACGTCCACGGCCTCCTCGTAGCGGCCTTCCTTGATGAGCTTGCGGAACTGCGCGCTGCCGGTGACGTTGGTGCGCTCGCCGACGTTGACGAACAGCAGGTCCGGGGTGATGACCAGCGGTTCCAGGCCGGACAGGCGGGTATGTGGCGTGGTGCTCATGCGGCCTGCTGCTCCTGTGCGCCGGGCAGGGCGCGCGGGGGCAGGCCAGCGACGGCCTGCGCGATGGCGCGGATATGGTCCGGGGTGGAGCCGCAGCAGCCGCCGACCAGATTCAGCAGGCCATCCTCGGCAAAACCGCGCAGAGTGGCCGCCATTTCCTCGGGTGTTTCATCGTATTCGCCGAAGGCATTGGGCAGGCCCGCATTGGGGTGCGCGCTGACATGGCAGTCGGCCACCTGCGAAAGGGTCTCCACGTGTGGGCGCATGGCATCGGCGCCCAGCGCGCAGTTCAGGCCGATCGACAGCGGCCGCGCATGGGCAAGCGAGGCGTGGAAGGCATCGGCGGTCTGCCCCGACAGCGTGCGGCCTGACGCATCGGTGATGGTGCCGGAGATCATCACCGGCAGGCGCGCGCCACGCGCATCGAAGGCTTCTTCCAGCGCATACAGTGCGGCCTTGGCATTGAGTGTGTCGAAGATTGTTTCGA
Organism: Stenotrophomonas sp. NPDC077659; assembly: GCF_050268705.1. Lineage (NCBI taxonomy): Bacteria > Pseudomonadati > Pseudomonadota > Gammaproteobacteria > Lysobacterales > Lysobacteraceae > Stenotrophomonas > Stenotrophomonas sp. NPDC077659. Next base: position 23,837 of record NZ_JBNNHG010000027.1, read on the forward strand.
CCATCAGCGTGTCGGCGCCGCCGTCGATGAGGCCCTCGATGGCTTCGCGGTAGGTATCGCGCAGTTCATCGAAGCTGGTGTTGCGGAAGCCGGGATCATTCACGTCCGGGCTGATGGACGCGGTGCGGCTGGTCGGGCCGATCACCCCGATCACGAAGCGCGGCTTGCCCGGCGTGGTCGCTGCCACCGCATCGCAGCAGGTCCGTGCAACCGCAGCACCGGCCTTGTTCAACTCGTACACCAGATGTTCGAGGTGATAGTCGGCCTGGCTGACCGAGGTGGCGTTGAAGGTGTTGGTTTCCACCAGGTCCGCACCGGCATCCAGGTAGGCAATGTGGATGTCGGCGATGATCTGCGGCCGGGTCAGCAGCAACAGATCGTTATTGCCCTTCAGGTCATGGCCTTCCGGCGCCGCGTGGTCACACCCCGGGCCGTGCGCGTGGTCGTAGCCACCGGCGAAGCGCTCGCCGCGGTAATCGGCTTCCTGCAGGCCGTGGCGCTGGATCATCGTGCCCATCGCACCGTCGATGATCAGGATGCGCTCGCGCAGTGCGGCGAGCAGGGCATGAGCACGTTCGGGATGCAGCCAGGGCAGGGCGGACACGGCGACCTCAGGGCTTGTTGGCGATCAGCGAGATGACTTCAAAATGCGGCGGGCGCTTTTCACGGGTTACGGTTTCCAGGCTGGACACCTGCAGGCCGGCCTTGTCGACGAACCTGCGCAGCTCCTTGTCGCTGAAGCCGAGGTTGACGTGACCGTAAGCTTCCACGGCGGATTTGTGCTCGTGCCGGGCCAGGCTGCACAGCAGCAGGCGGCCGCCGGGGCGCAGCACGCGCGCGGCCTCGGCCACCGCCTGCGCCGGCTTGCTGGCGTAGGTCAGCGCGTGCATCAGCACCACCAGGTCGAAGGTGCGGTCCTTGAAGGGCAGGGCGTGCATGTCGCCCTCGCGGACCTCCACGTTGGGCAGCCGGCGCAGGCGTTCACTGGCGGCGGCCACCACGCGCGCGCTGGTGTCGATGCAGACGTAGCGGCTGGCGTGCGGCGCCACCAGTTCGGCCAGCACGCCGTCACCGGAGGCGATGTCCAGCACGTCGCCGGTTTCCAGCAGCGGCAGGGCGGTGCGCGCCAGGGCTTCCCAGGTACGGCCCGGCGAGTAGTGGCGCTCCATGTCGCCGGCCACGCTGTCGGCCCAGTTCTGATCGGCAGCGCGGCTGGCCTTTACGGCGGCGACGCGTTCAGCATCCTGGCGCAGCAGCGGGTCATCGCTTCCATTGCTCAGGGCATGCCACAATGCGCGCTGCGCCGGGTCCAGCTGGGCATCGTCGAAGCGGTAATAGGCCGACACACCGGCACGGCGGTCGCGCACCAGCCCGGCTTCCTTCAGGCGCGCCAGGTGGGTCGACACCCGCGGCTGCGCCAGCCGGGTGATCGCCGACAGCTCGGCCACGGTCAGCTCTTCCTGCTCCAACAGCGCCAGCAGGCGCACCCGGGTCGCGTCGGCGAACACCTTCAGGCGCGTCGACCAGTCTTCCAGATCCATAAATATCTACCTATCGCGATATAGAGATATATTCGCCGACAGTCCCTGTCCCGGTCAAGTCGCGCAGCCGCGCGAGTCAGACGCCGATGCCTGGCCCCCGTTACAATCGAGGCACCTGGACGCGCTGTGCGCGGCCCATATCATCATGTCCCTGGGAGGGTGTTGTGGATTTCAGCTTTACTGAAGAGCAGTTGATGCTGCAGGACGTGGCGCGGCGGATCGCGCAGGAAAAGATCGCCCCGAGCGCGGAGCACCATGACCGCACCGGCGAATTCCCGCTCGAGAACATCCGCCTGCTGGGCGAGAACGGCCTGATGGGCATCGAAGTGCCGACCGAGTACGGTGGCGCGGGCATGGACCCGATCGCATACGTGTTGGCGATGGTGGAGGTTGCCGCCGGTGATGCCGCACACTCGACCATCATGTCGGTCAACAATTCGCTGTTCTGCAACGGCATCCTGACCCATGGCAGCGAAGCGCAGAAGCAGAAGTACGTGCGCGCCATCGCCGAAGGCGAGGCCATCGGTGCGTTTGCGCTGACCGAGCCGCAGTCCGGTTCAGATGCCACGGCCATGCGCTGCCGCGCGGTCAAGCAGGCCGATGGCACCTATCTCATCAACGGCAAGAAGAGCTGGATCACGTCCGGCCCGGTGGCCAAGTACATCGTGCTGTTTGCGATGAGCGAGCCGGACAAGGGCGCCCGTGGCATCACCGCGTTCCTGATCGACACCGACAAGGCAGGTTTCGGCCGCGGCAAGACCGAGCCGAAGCTGGGCATCCGTGCCTCGGCCACCTGCGAGATCGAGTTCAACGACTACGTCGCCCAGGCCGATGACGTGCTGGGACAGGAAGGCGAGGGCTTCAAGATCGCCATGGGCGTGCTCGACGCCGGCCGCATCGGCATTGCTTCGCAGGCCATCGGCATCGCCCGTGCCGCCTATGAGGCCACCCTGGAATACGTGAAGGACCGCAAGGCCTTCGGCGCCGCCATCGGTACCTTCCAGATGACCCAGGCCAAGATCGCCGACATGAAGTGCAAGCTGGACGCGGCCCTGCTGCTGACCCTGCGCGCGGCGTGGGTGAAAGGCGAGGGCAAGCGCTTCAGCAACGAGGCGGCCATCGCCAAGCTGACCGCATCGGAAGCGGCGATGTGGATCACCCACCAGGCCGTGCAGATCCACGGTGGCATGGGGTATTCGAAGGAAATGCCGCTGGAGCGTTACTTCCGTGATGCCAAGATCACCGAGATCTACGAAGGCACCTCGGAAATCCAGCGTTTGGTGATCGCCCGCAACGAGACGGGCCTGCGTTGAGCTCGAGCGGACGCGTCGCTGCAATGGCGGCGCCTCCGTACTCGGCCCCAGCGCAGTAGATCCACGCCATGCGTGGATGGGCCGTGGCATTGGATATCTGTAGAGCCGAGCCCATGCTCGGCTCCGGTACAGGCAGCCGAGCATGGGCTCGGCTCTACAGAAAGCGATCGCGCGCACCAGCCCCGCTACAATGCAGCCCCTCTTTGCATGGAGCTGCACGATGATATATCGCGGTTGGGGATTCATGACGCTGGTGACACCGATCGCGGTGATCCTGCTGCTGGCGTACTTCTTCCCTCACGAAGGTCCGAAGGGCAACATCCCGCTGCAACAGGTGCTGCTGGGTGGTGGTATTGGCGCTGGCGTGAACGTGCTGGTGGGCCTGTGGCTGAACCGCGCGCCGCGGCAGAAGGGCGAAGCGGCGCCGCACCATTTCTTCTTCGTGCCGATGCAGTGGGTGGCGCTGATGATCGTGGCCGTGTGTGCGGTGATCGCGCTGCTGCGCTGAGGGGTTGGAGCTTCCTGTATAGCCGAGCCCATGCTCGGCTTTCGCGGCCAGTAGATCCACGCCATGCGTGGATGCGCCGTGGCGTGCGCTTTCTGTAGAGCCGAGCCAATGCTCGGCTCGGGTAAAAGCAGCCGAGCGTGGGCTCGGCTCTACAGGAAGCAAAAGCAGCCGAGCGTGGGCTCGGCTCTACAGACACCTGCAACAAAAAAGGCCCCGGATCGCTCCGGGGCCTTTTCACTTCAACCTATCGCCGGATCAACGATCCGGGCGGTGTGCGCCTTCCGCGTCGCGCTGGCGTTCCATGAACTCCTTGGACGGTTCATCCAGCTTGTCGCCCAGCATGCGGCGCACGACCACGAAGAACACCGGGATCATCAGCAGGCCCAGCAGGGTGGCAAACAGCATGCCGCCGATCACGCCGGTACCGATGGCGTGGCGGGAGTTGGCGCCCGCGCCGGTGGAGATGGCCATCGGGATCACGCCCATGATGAACGCGAACGAGGTCATCAGGATCGGGCGGAAACGCAGGCGGGCCGCCTCGATGGTCGCATCGCGCAGGGTCTTGCCTGCGGCACGCTGCTCCACCGCGAACTCCACGATCAGGATCGCGTTCTTTGCCGCCAGGCCGATCACCGTGATCATGCCGATCTTGAAGAAGATGTCGTTGGGCAGGCCGCGCAGCATCGACAGGCCGATGGCACCCAGCACGCCCAGCGGCACCACCAGCAGCACCGCCACCGGGATCGACCAGCTTTCATACAATGCGGCAAGGCACAGGAACACCACCACCACCGACAGCACCAGCAGCAGCGTCGCCGCGTTGCCCGCCAGGATTTCCTGGTAGGACATGCCCGACCAGTCGTAGCCGTAGCCGGCCGGCAGGTCGTTGGTGACGATGTCTTCCATCGCGGTCATCGCTTCACCCGAGCTCTTGCCCGGTGCCTGCGAACCGACGATGTTGATGGCCGAGTAGCCGTTGTAGCGGCTCAGCGACGGCGGCGCCGACACCCATTCCGACTTGACCACCGTGTTCAGCGGGATCATGGCGTTGGTGCCGTCGGCATTGGTGGTCAGGCTGGAGGGGCTGTAGAAGCTCTTCAGCGATTCCTGGCCGGTGCGGAACGGCGCGTCGGCCTGCATGGTCACGCGCTTGATGCGGCCCTGGTAGAAGAAGTCGTTGACGTACACCGGGGCCAGCATCAGCTGGATGGTGCTGTAGACGTCCGACACCGACATGCCCATCGACTGCGCCTGCACGCGGTCGACGTGCAGCGACAACTGCGGGGCGTTTTCCAGGCCGTTGGGGCGCACGCCGGTCAGCTTGTCGCTTTCCTGCGCAGCCTTGCCCAGCAGCATGTTGCGCGCCTGGGTCAGCTGTTCGTAGCCCTGGCCACCGCGGTCCTGCAGCCACATGTCGAAGCCGCCGAACTGGCCCAGGCCCTGCACGGTCGGCAGGTTCACCACGAAGATCTGCGCTTCCTTGATGCCGTAGAACGCGCCGTTCATGTTCTGGATGAACTCGGGCACGGTCACCTTGCGGTCGGCCCACGGCTTGAGGCGGATGAAGCCCATGCCCACGTTCTCGCCCGAACCGACGAAGCTGAAGCCGGCGATCTGCATCAGGCCTTCATAGCCTTCCTGGTTCTGCAGGATGCCGCGCATCTGCGCGAAGACCTCGTTGGTCTGGCCCTTGGTCGAGCCCGGCGGCAGCTGCACGATGGCCAGTGCGTAGCCCTGGTCTTCTTCCGGCAGGAAGCTGCCCGGCATGCGGGTGAACAGGAAGCCGCACAGCGCGGTCAGCACCACCGCCAGGATCATCCAGCGCGGCGCGTGCTTCACCGCCGAGGTGATGTGGCCGACGTAGGTACCGCTGATCTTGTCGTAGTACTTGTTGAAGGTACGGTAGACGATGTTCGGGTGGTCGTTGTGCGTCGGCTTGAGGAAGGTCGCGCACAGGGCCGGGGTGAAGCCCAGCGCCAGGAACGCGGAGAACGCCATCGAGATGGCGATGGTCAGCGCGAACTGCTTGTAGATCTCACCGGCCGCACCGCCCTGCAGGGCCGAGGGAATGAACACTGCCGCCAGCACCACGGTGATGGCCACCACCGCGCCGGTGATCTGGGTCATCGCCTTCTGCGTGGCCGGCTTCGGCGCCAGGCCTTCCTCGGTCATGATGCGTTCGACGTTCTCGATCACCACGATCGCGTCATCGACCACGATGCCGATGGCCAGCACCATCGCAAACAGGGTCAGCTGGTTGATGGTGAAGCCGATAAGCCACATGCCCAGGAAGGTGCCGAGCAGGGCCACCGGGATGACCAGGGTGGGGATGATCGTCGCGCGGAAGTTCTGCAGGAAGATCAGCATCACCAGGAACACCAGCAGGACCGCTTCAAACAGGGTCTTGACCACTTCCTCGATGGAGATCTTGACGAAGGTCGTGCTGTCGTACGGCGAGAACCAGCTGACGCCGGCCGGGAAACTCGGCTGCAGCTCGTCCATCTTGGCGCGCACGGCATCGGCCACGTTCAGGGCGTTGGCGCCCGGCAGCAGCTGGATGGCGAAGGCACCGGCCGCCTGGCCGTTGTACTGGGTATCGAAGCCGTAGTTGTTGGCGCCGAACGCCACGCGGGCGACGTCCTTGAGCAGCACGCGCGAGCCGTTGGCATTGGCGCGCAGGATGATGTTCTCGAACTCTTCGGGCGAGCTGAAGCGGCCTTCGGCCGAGACAGTAGCAGTGAAGTGGCCATCCGGCGAGGGATCGGAGCCCAGCGAACCGGCCGCGAACTGCACGTTCTGCGCGCGCACCGCAGCCAGCACTTCGCTGGCCGACAGGCCATAGCCCTGCATCTTTTCCGGGTTGAGCCAGATGTTCATGGCGTACTCGGAACCGAACTGCTGGGTGCTGCCGACGCCGGGGATACGCGAAACTTGGTCGAGCACGCGCGAACCGACGATGTCGTTCAGCGCGTCGCGGCTGATCGTGCCGGTATCCGAACGCAGGCCGACCACCATCAGGAAGCCGGCATTGGCCTTGGCCACCACCACACCCTGCTGGGTCACTTCCGAAGGCAGGCGTGGCGTGGCCAGCGAGACCTTGTTCTGCACCTGCACCTGGGCGATGTCCGGATCGGTGCCGGTCTCGAAGGTCAGGGTGATCTGCGCACGGCCGTTGGACGCCGAGGACGAGCTGAAGTACAGCAGGTGATCGATACCGGTCAGCTGCTGCTCGATCACCTGGGTGACCGATTTTTCAGTGGTGTCCGCGCTGGCACCGGGGTAGGTGGCCGAGACGGTCACCTGCGGCGGGGCGATGTTGGGGTAGGACTCGACGCCCAGGTTGAGGATCGCGATCACGCCGCTGAGCGAGATCAGGATCGCCACCACCCAGGCGAAGACTGGATGTTCGATGAAAAATTTAGGCATGACGGAAGGTTCCCGTTACTGCTTGTTCGATTCGGTGGCGGCCGGTTCGGCCTTGTCGGCCGCATCCGGCGTGGCCGGGGCCTTGTCGGTACCGGCGGCAGCCGGGGCTGCGCCAGCCGCGGCGGGCTGGCCATTGGCGTCCTGGCCCGGGGTCCAGGGCTTGGCCGTGGCCGGCGCCCCCTCCTTGACCTTCTGCACGCCTGCCACCACGACCTTGTCACCGGCGGCCAGGCCGTCGCTGACCATCCAGTTGCCACCCTGTGCGCCTTCGGTCTTCACGTTCTTGCGCACGACCTTGCCGTCGGCGCCGACCACCATCACGAAGCCGCCAGCGCTGTCACGCTGCAGGGCTTGCTGCGGGATCAGGAAGGCGTTGTTGCGCTCGCCCAGGTTGGCCTGGAAGCTGACGAAGGCACCCGGCAGCAGGATCTTCTGCGGGTTCGGCAGCACCGCGCGCAGCGAGACCGCGCCGGTGGTCGGGTCGACCGTGGTGGACGAGAAGTCCAGGGTGCCCGGTTCGCTGTAGGCGGTGCCGTCGGACAGCTTGACGTTGACCGTGGCCTTGCCATCGCCGGACAGCGCCAGCGCACCGCGTGCCTGCTGCGCACGCAGCTGGCTCAGTTCGTCCACGCTCAGCGAGAAGTTCACATACAGCGGGTCCAGCTGGTCCACGGTGGTCAGCAGGGTGACGTCGCCCTGGCCGACCAGCGCACCTTCGGTGACCTGCTGCTTGTTGGCCACGCCGCTGATCGGAGCGGTCACTTCGGCATAGCCCAGGCTGATGCGCGAGGAGGTGACCGAGGCTTCGGCCTGCTTCACTGCGGCCAGCGCGGTGCGCTCGGCGGCTTCGGCGCTGTCCAGGTCGGACTTGGACACGTACTGCTGCGGCGCCAGCGAACGGGCGCGGTCGGCGGCAATCTTGGCATTGGCATAGGTTGCGCGGGCCGAGGCCAGCTGTGCTTCGGAGGCATTGAGGGTGGCGCGCAGCGGTGCCGGATCGATCAGGAACAGGGTCTGGCCCTGCTTGACCTCGCTGCCTTCCTGGTAGACGCGCTTGAGCAGCACGCCCGGCACGCGCGCGCGCACGTCGGCGCTGCGGAACGGCGACAGGCGGCCGACCAGTTCACGCTGCAGCGGCAGCGTCTGCGGCCTGGCGTCGATTACGCCCACCTCCGGCGGCGGGGGCGTCTGCTGTTCCGGCTTCTTGCAGGCGGCCAGCGCGACAGCAACGGCGCACGTCAAGGCAAGGGTGCGGAGTGGGGCGGTCATCAGGAGGAACTCCGGGGTTGGTTTGTAGTGGGGGCCGCCGACGGCAGTGGCGCAAAGGCGCGCAGGAAGCTGTCAACGGAGAATTCTGCCCAGCGCCGACGCCGCTGCGCGTCATCGCGGTGGGGGGTATGGAAGCGTTGTTTGTCGAAATCCTGACCGGCAATCATGCTCAGCAGCAGTTCGGCCATGAAGTGTGGGTCGTCATGCCGGAGCTGGCCCCGCATGCAAACGGTTTCAATCCATTCAGCAAGGTGAAGCGTGAGTGCGCCGGCCCCATGCCGGTACAGCGTACGCGCCTCTTCGGGGAACTGCGCCGCATCGGCGGCAATCACCCGGCAGGCCTGTCCCACGTGCGGCTGGTTGAAGTGCTCCAGGAAGTCAATGGCGAACTGCATCAGGCTCGCACGCAGGTCGTCAGTGCGGAGTGCACGGACCATGGCCCCGGTGGCGTGGCCGACATGGCGCTGCATGACCCGCCGCAGCAGGTCCTGCTTGCTGCCGTAACGCGAATAAAGGGTCTGCTTGGAGCAGCCGGCATGCTGGGCCACCGCGTCCATGCTGATCTGCATGCCCTGCTGGGCCAGCAGTTCGCCCACGGCATCGAACACGCGTTGGTCGCGTGCATCCAGGGCAGAGGGGAGGTAGGCCGGGTTCACGCGGTGGACTATACCGTCCAGTTCAGGATTGTGGAATCGTGCCGATGGTCCTGTCTGTCCCGATGAGCGACCCGGCACGCGTGTGTTCCGGTAACACGGTTTGCCGATCCTGTCGCAACGCGTTGCCGATTGCCGACGCCATACCGGTGCGAACTGAATAGGCGTCTAAACCGCAGCAAACCCGGCATTTCATTATTCCGTCCTGCAGCAAGGCCTTTTCCTGCAACAGGGCTACAATTTCATTTTCCCAACTGAGCAAGCGCCCCGCTCTGCCATGAAACCGCAAAAAACCGCAGCCAAGACCGTGAAAAACAAGACCAAGCCAGCTGAGTCGGAGGTCGCAGTGACCGCTGGTTTCTCCCTGGAGCCGGTGTACACGGCCTTGCGCAAGCGTTACCCCGCGGCCGCGCAGGCCGAGGCAGTGGCATTTGCCGCCGATTTCTACAAGCGCATGGAGTCGGACGAGTTCCCGCACCACACCGCGGAAGAATGGGCGGCGCTGGCGGCAGACACCCTGGAGTTCGCGCGTGCACGCAAGGCCGGCAAGGCCAATGTGCGCGTGTTCAACCCCACCGCCAAGGCCAACGGTTGGGAATCGCCGCACACCGTGCTGCAGATCATCAATGATGACATGCCGTTCCTGGTCGATACCGTGACCATGTCACTGGCCGAACAGGGCGTGGGCGTGCACGTGCTGGGCCACCCGGTGCTGCGCTTCACCCGCGACAAGGCCGGCAAGCTGGCCAAGGTGGGCGAGGGCGATGCCGAGTCGGTGATGCTGCTGGAGATCGACCGCCAGCCGGTCGAAGCCATGGCCGCCATCGAGCAGGCCATCAACAAGGCGCTGGACGAAGTGCGCGCCATCGTGCGTGACTGGCAGCCGATGAAGGACAAGGCCTTGGCCCTGGCCGACGACCTGGGCAGCCGCACGCTGCCGGTCGACGATGCCTCCCGTGCGGAGGCGCAGCAGTTCCTGCGCTGGGCCGCCGACAACCACTTCACCTTCTTCGGCTACCGCGAATACCGCGTGGAGAAGCAGGGCAAGGAAGACGTGCTGGCGCCGCTGAACGACACCGGCCTGGGCCTGATGCGCGGCAAGGACAAGTCCGCTGCACGCCCGGTCAAGACGCTGGCCGCGCAGGGCCTGAACACCACGTCCGGGCTGAAGGACGCACTGATCCTGACCAAGACCAATGCGCGTTCGCGCGTGCACCGCGCCGGCTACATGGACTACATCGGCGTGCTGGAATTCGATGCCAAGGGCCGGATCATCGGCGAGCAGCGCTTCCTCGGCCTGTTCACTTCCAGCGCCTACAACCGTCGCCCGTGGGAAATCCCGCTGGTGCGCCAGCGCCACGAACACGTCATGAAGCAGTCCGGCCTGGCCCCGGCCAGCCACAGCGGCAAGGCCCTGCGCCACATCCTGGAAACCCTGCCGCGCGAAGAGCTGTTCCAGTCCAGCGAGGACGAGCTGCTGCGCACGGCCATGGGCGTGCTGGGCCTGCAGGAGCGCGTGCGCAGCCGCCTGTTCCTGCGCCGCGACAAGTACAGCCTTTTCATTTCCGCGCTGGTCTACCTGCCGCGCGAACGCTTCAACACCGACGTGCGCCTGCGCATCGAAGCGATGCTGAAGGAAGCGCTGCACGGTGAATACGTCGACAGCTCGGTGGTGCTGGGCGAATCGCCGCTGGCCCAGGTGCACCTGATCGTGCGCCCGAAGCCGGGCGAAATGCTCGACGTCGACACCGCCGCACTGGAGCAGAAGCTGGCCCAGGTGCTGCGCAACTGGCAGGACGACCTGCGTGAGGCGCTGGTGTCCCGCCATGGCGAGACCGAAGGCCTGCGCATCGCCGCCCGCATCGGCAAGGCGCTGCCGGCCGGCTACATCGAAGACAACAGCACCGCCGTTGCCGCCAACGATGTCAGCCAGCTCGACGCCCTGACCGGCCCGGACGATCTGCGCCTGAGCCTGCAGGCCGTGCCGCGCGAAAGTGGCGATGGCCTGCGCCTGAAGCTGTACCGCCAGCTGGATGACATCCCGCTGTCCGATGCGCTGCCGATGATGGAAAACATGGGCCTGCGCGTGATCGCCGAGCGCCCGTACCGCCTGTCGGTCGACAACGCCCCGGTATACGTGCAGGACTTCGAGGTTGAATCGACCGCCGGTGCCATCGATGCCGCCCGCGTCGACGAAGCCTTCGGCGAGACCTTCGCCCGCGTCTGGCATGGCGATGCCGAGAACGACGGCTTCAACCGCCTGGTGCTGGCCGCCGGCCTGCACTGGCGCCAGGTCGCCATGCTGCGTGGCTACTGCAAGTACCTGCTGCAGACCGGCGTGCCGTTCTCGCAGGCCTATGTGGAAGGCACCTTCTCGCGCTACCCGCTGCTGGCCCGCCTGCTGGTGGAACTGTTCGAAGCCCGCTTCGATCCGGCCACCGGCCACGAGAGCAAGGATGACATTGCCGCCGGCCAGGCCCAGCTGAAGGCCCACTTCGATGTGCTGGCCGCCGGCGACGACGCCACCCTGAAGGTCCTCAAGACCGTGGTCGATGCGCGCAAGGGCGACCGCGATGCGCAGATGCAGGCCGCGCGCGACGCGCTGCTGAAGCTGATGGACCGCGTGTCCAGCCTGGACGAGGACCGCATCCTGCGCTCGTTCATGGGCGTGATCGACGCGACCCTGCGTACCA
>NZ_JBNNHG010000028.1:0-34480 GCF_050268705.1 Stenotrophomonas sp. NPDC077659
CCACCAGGTCGGTGTCGGCATGGGTGGTATAGCCCATGAAATTGCGATGCAGCTGGCCGGCACGCTGCGCGCGCGACAGGTCTTCCTCCGGCAGCGCGAAGTGGTCCATGCCGATGTACTGGTAGCCCGCTGCAGAGAGGCGTTCCACCGCCAGCCCGAGCAGGGCCAGCTTGTCTTCCGGCGACGGCAGGCGGCGTTCATCGATCTGCCGCTGCGCGCGGAACAGGTGCGGCAGATGGGCATAGCCATACACGGCCAGACGGTCCGGACGCAGCGCCAGGACCAGTTCCAGGGTGCGCCCGAACCCTTCCAGGCTCTGCCCGGGCAGGCCGTAGATCAGATCGACGTTGACCGAATGCATGCCGCTGTCCCGGCAGGCGCGCAGGATGTCCAGCGTCTGCCGCACCCCCTGCACGCGGTTGATCGATTCCTGCACCTGCGGGTCGAAATCCTGCACCCCGAGGCTGGCGCGGTTGAAGCCCAGCCGTGCCAGCATCGCCACATCATCGGCATTGATGAAACGCGGGTCCAGTTCGATGGAAAAATCGCGCTGTGACGAGTCACTGAAATCAAAACGACGCCGCAGCCCTTCCACCAGCGTGGTCATCGCTTCGGCATCGAGGAAGTTGGGCGTACCGCCGCCCAGATGCAGCTGGATCACTTCGCGTCCATCATCGAACTGCGGCGCGAGCAGGTCCGCCTCGGCCAGCACTCTGGCCACGTAACTGTGGCCACGGCCGCGATCGCGGGTGATCACCCGGTTGCAGCCGCAGTAGAAACACGGGCTGGAACAGTACGGCACATGCACGTACAGCGACAGGGCGCGCGCACGTTGGTTGCTGTCGGCGATCGCCTGGCGCAGGGCCGGCGCATCAAAGCCGTCATGGAAGTGCGGCGCGGTGGGATAGGAGGTGTAGCGCGGCCCCGGCCGGTCGTGCCGGCGCAGCAGATCAGGGTCGAAGGCCCAGGCCAGGCCACCAGCGGCGGGAGAGAACGTGTCCATGGTGCCAGCATCGCGCCGGCGCAGCGTCGCTGCCTTGACCTGGATCAATCCCCGCCACGAACGCCCAGCACCGGCAGGCCCACCTGTGGCAAGTGCAGCATCTGGTAACGGCGCCAGAAGGTCTCGGCGATGCGCGTGGCCACGTCGTCGGCCAGGGCCTGCATCGGGGGATTGCCGCACTCGGCGGTGGTGATGTGGAACAGCACCAGCCAGCGGTCGAACAGATCCTTGTCCAGCGCGATGGCCATGTGCTTGGACATCGGCGAACCACTGAACCGCCGGGTACCGCGCAGCATCGCCGACCAGAAATCGACCAGCTGGGCCAGGTGCCCAGGCCAGTCATGGACATGTCCGTCGAACACCGGCCCGAGCCGCTCCTCCTGGCGCACCCGCGCATAGAAATCGTGGACCAGGCGGGTCACGTCCTCTTCGCTGCACAGCTCCAGAGAGGCGACGGGAAGTTCGGTCGGGGAGGCTGCGGTCATCGGGTTACCCAGTACGGATCGGCAGTGTGCCGAAGGCGGCTGTGGCCGCTGTTGATCCAGATCAATGTCGGCGCGGCCACGCGCGCCTAGGCTGGCGAGCTTGCAGGACGCATGCCCTGCGGATGCCGTGCCGGCCACGGCGCAGTATACGCGCCGCCCTCTTCCTCAGACCTGGGACAGCATGAACACATCCTCTTCCAGCCGCCGCCAGCAACTGATCCAGCACTGGGGCGCGGTCCTCTGGCCCAGCTTCATCGCCGCCGGCCTGGCCAGCGTGGTCTTCTTCGCCTTCGTCGACCCCCTGCGACTGCAGGCCATCAGCTTCCCCGGCAGCACGATCAGCCGTGAGCTTGGCTACACGGTGGGCTTCTTCATGTTCTGGGCGGTCACTGCCCTGTCGAGCGCGGTGACCTGGTACCTGCAGCGGCCGATCAGTGCCGGCGATGACGATGAGCTGCCACTGGGATGAACCGCTCTGTGCCTTCCCTGCCCCGCCCCTGGCGCTGGCGTGGTGCCCTCAGCACCGCTCTGCTGGCGCTGTTCTACGCACTGCCCTGGCTGCGCTGGAATGGCCGCCAGGCGCTGCTGCTGGACCTGACCGCGCGCCGCTTTGATCTGTTTGGCTGGACCCTGTGGCCAGACGATGTCGGCGTCCTGCTGGGGCTGCTGGCCGTGCTCGCGGTCAGTCTGGCCCTGTTGACCCATCTGGGCGGCCGGGTCTGGTGCGGCCATGCGTGTCCACAGACCCTGTGGATGCGTGCCTTCGATGGCATCGCCCGTGCGCTGGCGCGCTGGCTGCCGACGCGCGCGGCAGGCCCCGCTACACGGCTGTGCTGGCTGCTGCTCTCTTTGTGGACCGGCATTACCTTCGTGGGCCTGTTCAGCCCGATCCGTGACCTGCTGGACGCGGCCAGCCACGGCAGCTGGAGCGGCGGGGAGCTCTTCTGGGTCCTGTTCTACGCGGCGGCCACCTACGGCAACGCCGGCTTTCTGCGCGAGCAGGTGTGCCGTGCACTGTGCCCGTTCGCCCGCCTGCAGCCGCTGCTGACCGATCCGCACACCCCGCGCATGCTGTACGACGCACGCCGCGGCGAGCCGCGGGGTCCGCGAGCACCGGGACAGGGCGGCGTCTTCGGCCGAGGCCGCGGCCTGCTGGATGCGGTGACAGCACAGGACTATGTCTTCCGTGCGGCCCATCCGCTGTTGGCTGGGCCGATGCCCATCTTCAGCGCGGACCGGCTGGGCGATTGCCTGGACTGTGCGGCCTGCGTGTCAGTCTGCCCGATGCAGCTGGATATCCGCCAAGGCCCGCAGGCCGACTGTGTGGCCTGCGGTGCCTGCCTGGAAGCGTGCGCACAGCAGCAGCACCGCGCCGGCTTCGGCCCGGGGCTGGTGCGCTATTGCAGCCCGCAGCGCATGGCCGGGCAGGCACGCAGCTGGTGGCGCCCACGCACCACCGCGCTGGCATCGTTGCTGCTGGCCCTGCTTGCCTGCGGTGCCTGGCGGCTGTCCTGATTCAGCGCGACCGGCGGCTGCCGTCCGGCGGCACCAGCTGCGCCCGGCGCACGATGCCCATCTGCTCGATGATGAGCGCCAGATCGTTGGTGACTTCGGTACGCTCGGTCCCCTGCGGAACCAGGCGGTCCAGCACCTGCTGGTAGGTATCCCAGAACGCCGGACCGCATCCGTGCTTGTGATAACTGGCTTCCAGTTCGCGGCGTACCCGTTCAGCCAAGCCATGCATGCCGTATTCCATACGACCTCCGTTGGACTTGTCCTGCATCTTTGACGGTCAACCGATCCACTGCCGTGCTACTGAAAGACTCCCGGACTTCACAGCCGGTTGACTCCAATTAGTCACAATTTTCACGACAGGTCAATTACAGAAGACGACTTTTGTGATTGAAATTATTAATCGTTCATCCGCTGAGGCGCATCACGTCCCGCGCCTTTGACCGCGCCAAAGCCGACACACCAACGCACGAACATGCCAAGGACCCGTCCAGCTGCATTTTCCATCGAAATGGCCTATCGCGATAAGCATGCTTAACAAAATGGAGTTGCGAGTCCATATACGACACAACATGTCGTCAATCAGATGGATTCTGCCGCGTTGCTCTTTTCTACCGGAAACAGGTCGGGATAGCGCTGGTGCAGCATGTAGCGCCGCAGCGGTGGAATCGGAACGTCGCACGGCCATTGCGAGACAGCGGATCTGCTGATTCCAAAGAGCCTGGCCAGTTCTGCGTCGGTCTCAAGACCCAGCCGCGCGCGCACGTGTCGCTTGCACCAGATTTCGTCCATTTTCGATCTCTTTCATCATCAGACTTATTCTGATGGCAAGGATTCTTTTGAATCCACGCGTTAAGCTGGCTTGCATAGATGAATACTCTCGGACAACGACTCGCCGCCGCCATGAAAGACGCTGGGCACCCCCGCCCTGCCGACCTGGCCCGCGCCGCGAACAGCACCACGGCCACCGTCAGCAACTGGCTCAACGACAACGTCAAACCCGACCATGTGAAGGCCGAGCAGCTTTTCCGCATCGCCGATGCGGTGAAGATGGATGCGCGTGAGCTGCTGTTCGGCCCGGTCGACGGCGCCGTGGGGGAGCGCGGTACCGCCTATATGTATCTGCCCAGCGAGGCCTACCTGGATGTCTGGGAAACCGCCTACGAACTGGTGGCCAACATCCTCGACCGGCGCGGACTTGATGTCGGCTTCCGCCGCCAGGCATCGCTGGGGCTGATGGCCAACGACCTGCTGCGCGAAGGCATCAGCCGCAGCAAGGTGGCACGCGTGGTCGCAACCGCCCTGCCCTGACCGATGCTGCCCAGGGCGGCGCTGCGCTGGTAGCATGGGCGCCGATGGGGATGGGGCTCCCCCGATAACCGCCTGGAATGGCTGATGGCTCCTGTTGTTGACGAACCCGGCGTTCGTCGATGGCAGGCCGTGCCTGCCATCGCGTACGCCGTCGATCCTGCGGACAAGCACTCGAGGCAAGCGATGCAAGCAATGAACAACTACGTACTGGTCTTCCTGGGAGGCGGCGCGGGCGCGTGCCTGCGCCATGCCTGCAACCTGCTCGGCGCGCGCGTTGCCGTCGGCAGCCCTTGGCCATGGTCCACGTTTCTCATCAACATCAGCGGCGCCTTGCTGATGGGCGTAGTGGTGGAAGCCTTTGCCCTGCGCAACGGCGCATCGCCGCAGCTGCGGCTGCTGCTGGCCACCGGCATCCTCGGCGGCTATACGACGTTTTCAACGTACTCCCTGGAAATCGGCCTGCTGCTGCAGCGTGGCCAGCATGGGCTGGCGGCGCTGTACGCCGGCGGCTCGGTCGCACTCGGCGTGGCCGGCCTGTTTGGCGGCATGAAGCTGGCCCGATGGGTGATGGGCTGAGCATTCAGCCGGCGCTGGCGCGGTCCAGTTCGCGCCATTGCCGGGGCGACTGCCCGGTGTGGGCCTTGAACGCACGCGACAACGCGGCCTCGCTGCCATACCCCACCTCATCGGCAATCCGCTTCAGCGGTCGGCCCTGGCGCAGCGCCTGCTGGGCCAGGCCAACGCGCCACCCCTGCAGGTACTGGCCAGGGGTGGTGCCCATGGCATCGCGGAAACTTGCAGCGAACACGCTGCGTGACATCCCCGCTGTTTCGGCCAGATCCTCCAGCGTCCAGGCCTGCGCCGGTGCCTGGTGCATTGCCACCAGCGCCAGCCGCAGGCGCGGATGGCCGAGCCCGGCAAACAAGCCGCCGCGCATCTGGCCGCCCTCCATCAGCTGCCGCAGCACCTGGATCATCACCACCTCGAACAGGCGGTTGACCATCACGACACGACCGCAGCGCTGTTCGAAGGCCTCTTCAAACAGCAGGTCCAGGGCAGCGGCGCCGCCGTGCAGATCGGCCAAGGGCAGGCAGATGAAATCCGGCAGAGCCGCACTGATGGGGTTGAGCCGGCCCCCTTCGAAATGCAGGTGGGCGCAGGCCATGTCGGCACCGTGCCGCGGGTCAGTACTGAAGCGGTGCGGCACCGGCCGCGGATACAGCAGCAGGCTGGGCACATCGACCTGCACGATCTGCTGACCATGGCTGACCTGCACCGGCCCGCGTCGCACCAGGTGCAACTGGCCCGCCTCATCCTCGCCCAGCAGGCTGTTGATGCCGCACAGCGTCCCGGCATGAAACACCGACGCGTTGACCGCAAAACGTTCCAGCAGGATGGCGAGACGGTCAACCATGACGGGACTCCAGGTCAAAACTACGACGCCCTTCAGCACTCATCGTATCGCATATCGCCCGGGCCCCGGCGGCATCGGGTCACGTGCCGGGCCAGCGCTATACAGGCAGCTCGACCTGCGCATGAAGGCACCGGGGTCCGACTGCATTCGCAACGTCCAGGGCCTTGGTCGCGACCTGCTGGGCGCATGCGAGACAGCCGTTGCTGGACAGCGAGACGTCGAGCCGCTTGGCCCGCGCGGCCACCGTGTTCGATCTGTCCAACGGCATGGCCGTGCGCGCCGATCACAAGGACGCCGCCTTCCCCAGCCGGGCCCTGCGGTGCACCTGTTCGGCACACTGCAGGGCGACTGGCCGGGCTTCAATATCGCGGTCTCGTTCGGCCATCCGTGCATCGGCCTGACCCGCACCGTACTGCACGACGAACACGGGCCAACCAGCAGCATCGTGCAGATGCTGACCGTACCCCCGTAAGCGCTGCGCACGGGCGAGCGGAGGGCGACCTCAGCCGCCCAGCGTGCCCATGGTGAATGTGTAGCCCGACCGCATCAGGAAATCACGCATGCGCAGCTCAGCGCGGCGCGGCGATGGCAGATCGGAAGGGCCATAGAGCGCGTAGACCACGCCCGAGCCTTCGATGCGCTCGCGGCGCACGCCGCAGTGGCGCGTTTCGGCGGCGATGACCCAGCCGTCCTTCAACTGGTCCGGCCCGATCGACTGACCGTTCTTGAGGCGGAACGTCAACCAGCGCACTTCCGCAGAGGATCTGCTCATCGCTGGCCTGCCGCGTGCTGCATGCGGTGTTGCATGTCCGTGCGTGCCATTGCTGCTCCTGGAGGCCTGGACCTCGACCATACCTCCTTCGCATGTCGCGCTGGTTTGAGACTGATTGCGTCACGACCCGGCGCCCACCCAGGCCGGCCACTGCCCCCTCAGGGCGAGGGCCTGGCCGGAGCGGCGTACTGCTGATTGACCTGGTCTTCCTGCTGGCGGCGTGCCGCCGCACAGCGGTCGCGCGCCGCGGACATCTGCCCGTCAGCGGCGACCCGCTCCGCACTCAGCGACTGTTGCAGGCTGGATATCTGCGCGCGGATGCCCGATTCCAGGGTTGCTCGGGATACGTCATTGCCGGCCTGCGGTGGGGCGCTGCGGGTCGCCACCAACTGGCGCTCCAGCTCGGCGACCTGCCGGTTGACCGCCTGGGTGCGCGATCCAAGCGGGCCCTGGATGCGCGACTGCTCGCTCTGCAGGCAGTTGCGCTCGGCAATGCCCGCGTCACTCATGCCCGTGGTGCGATACACCGCTGCCCGGTTGGAGGCCTCGCCAGCGCTCTCGGAGGCGGCGCGGTTCGGGCGCAGCTTCACTGGCTCGCTGCCCGCACCGCAGGGGTCCTGCGAATAGACCGTCTCACCCGATGCACCCTTGCACTTGTAGACCTGCGCTGATGCCAACGGCGCCAGCACCAGCAACACCAGACCGATACCCACGCGTGCGTTCATCCAGACCTCCTGTCCGTGGCCATGACGACCGTTGCTGCCTACGCTACGACGGTTCGCTGGCAGCGGCAAAGCCCCCGCCTGCCCGCGTGACCCGGTTGCGTTCATGCAGCGCGTCGGCGAGCACCTGGATCTCCGCGCGCATCGCCAGCACCTGCAGCCAATGTGCAGGGATGCCTGCCGCGCCATGGAAGGCGCCCGCCAGCTGGCCGAGCACTGCCGCCGTGGTGTCGGCGTCATCACCCAGATTGGCCGCCTCGAGTACGGCCGCTGCAAAGCTGTCGTGCCGGTGGAAGCACCAGAACGCCGCTTCCAGGCTCTCCACGACATAGCCGCTGCCGCGGATCTGTTCGCGGCTCGCCTGCTGGTAGTGGCCCGCCGCAATCTGCTGCAGGCGTTCGCCCTGCACCGGAACATCGCGCAGAGCCAGCACGGCCCGCTTCGGCTGCCCGGCCAGCGCCCGTTCAATCGCCGCTGCCAGCAAGCGGCATGCATCCAGGCATTCGCGCGCAGCGTGGGTAGTGCGCGAACTCAGCTCGGCCATGGCCGGCAGGTCCGGCATGCCTGCATAGCGCAGCACTACCGGGGCCAGGCGCATGATCGAACCGTTGCCGGCGCTGCGCGGATCTTCGTTGCCCGCCAACGGCTGGCCGCTGAGCAGGAACTGGTCGATGGCTGCGCGCGTGGCCATGCCGATGTCGAAACACTCGCCGGTCGCGCTCCAGTAGCCGTTGCGGTACCAGTTGGCATAGCGGGTCATCTGGTCGCGCGCATCGAACTCATCGCAGCGCACCAGGCTTTCGGCCAGGCACATTGCCATCGACGTGTCATCGGTCCACTGGCCCAGCTTCAGATGGAAGGGCCCGCCGCCGACCATGTCGGTGAGCGGCGTGAAGCTGCCACGCGGCTTGAACTCCACCGTGGTGCCGACGGCATCGCCGCAGGCCAGGCCGAGCAGTGCGCCGCGGAAGTGGTCGATCTGGTTCATGGCATGAGTGTAACCAGCCGCGTTGTCAGATGTTCCCGAACACCCGTCTCAATTCGAGCGCGGCGAAGGTGTACCAGGCAAATGCAGGCAGAAGTGCGATGCGCTGGGTCAGCCCATGCCAGGGTGCGGGTACAGGCCGGACAACATCAATCACAGATACGCCATTCCCAGCAGCGAGGTCACCCGCGCTACCCAGGCAATGCGTGCGGAGGCAGAGGTGAACGCGGTGAGTGCGAAGCGACCTCCCCAGCCCAGCAGCGCAAGACTGAAGACGATGATGGCCGCGCCATTGGCTACGATGCAGGCCGTCAACACATTTGCAGGCAGGCCCGGCATCAGCCCCAGTTCGCTGAGGTGCTGGGACAGCGAGCTGTAACCGGGCACGGTGAAGGCGAACGCGATTACGGCCAGCATTGCGCCGAGAGGAAGATGGGTTGCCTGCCGGATTGCCAATGCGCGCACTGCCTGCCTCTCTTCCTGAGTGTGGAGACGGACGTTGACAGGGGTGTCTGCCGGGCCGGCAGTGCGGTTTGGCAGGGAGCCTATGACGCCCGTAGCGAGGCAAGGCCCCAGAACAGGTCAGGAGGTTCGGCGGCGGGCGTCACACCCGCCCAGCCGCCGCGCGCGTGACACCGGCGAGATGACGCTCACGCTGCAGCAGGAAGAGCGGCAGGGCCAGTGACGGGCCCACGGCGAGGCAGACGAGGGGCAACCAACTGCGGCGCATCGCCAGACGACGGGCTTCCACCACCACGAAGACGGCAACCGCGATACCCGACACAAGCACATCCGACCAGGCAAACGCCGAAACAGGGGTGGCGATGGCGTGCTGCAGCAGCAATGGCACATCCAGGCCATGCGTGGCGAGCCACGGAACAAAACTGGACAGCGGCAGCGCCGTGCCCGCGATGCAGAGCAACAGATAGAACATCTGCATGGTTGGCCTTCGATCCTGGGCGTGTTGGACAACGACCGGTGCGCCGCAGGGCACCCCGCTCCGTGTGATGCCGGGCGATCTTAGGTTTGCAGCGCGCGGATGACAAGCTGAGGCAGGATGCCGCGCAAAGAAAAAGCCCTGACCGGGATCAGGGCTTTTCAATTGGAGGCCTCAAGCGGAATCGAACCGCTGTAAACGGATTTGCAATCCTACGCATATCCTTACTTTTCCGGGACTTAGATTTCATTGGCACCCGATCAGCCACCCGATGGGAAAGCAGTTCACCTTCGCGAAGGTTCCTTGCCTGTCCGCTAGTTAGTATTTGTACTAACATCCGCGCCGTCGCGGCGGGTGAGACCCGCCAATCTCAGAGTACACGCCATGCAGTCCCTTCCCTACCCCACCACCCTTGCCCTGGCTCTCGGTCCTGCGATGATCGACGGCCCCGTGCAGTTCGTGCCAATGGCCGCAGTACGCGCGCGGCTGGGCTTCCCGTCGCCGGCCGACGACTTCATGGATGAAGCGATCGATCTGCACCGGCTGCTGGTGCGCAACCCGGCCGCCACGTTCTTGTACCGGGCCGATGGCTGGTCCATGAGCGGCGTCGGCATCAGTGATGGGGACATCCTGGTGGTGGACCGTTCAGTCACGCCGCTGGCCGGTGACCTGGTCATTGCCATCTGGGATGGCAACCAGCCCACCTGCAAGGTACTGCAGCTGTTCGAGAGTCACATGGAGCTGCATTCGGCCAACCCAGACTTCCCGCCCATCGTCCTGGAACAGCCAACCGAGGTCGAGGTGTTCGCCGTTGTGGGCGTGGTCCGTCAGATGAAGCGCCGAGGCCCCTATGTTCGGGCTCGTTGACGGGAACAACTTCTACGCCAGCTGCGAGCGCGTGTTTCAGCCGGCGCTGCGCGGCGTGCCGCTCGTGGTGCTGAGCAATAACGATGGCTGCGCAATCGCGCGCTCGGCCGAGGCCAAGGCCTTGGGCATCAAGATGGGCCAGCCGGCCCATGAGCTGAAGCACCTGGTGCGTCGCCATGGCCTGCAGATGCGTTCGGCCAACTTCGGCCTTTACGGCGACATGAGCGCCCGCGTAGTGACCATCCTGCGAGAAGCCGCGCCCCGGGTGGAGGTCTACAGCATCGATGAAAGCTTCATCGATCTAGAGGGCGTGCGAGACCGTGAGCGGTTCGCCCGGGATCTGCGGCAGCGCGTGCACAGATGGACCGGCATACCCAATTGCATCGGCATCGGGCCGACGAAGACGCTGGCTAAGCTGGCCAACAAGGCGGCCAAGAGCGCCAACGGCGTGATCGACCTCGGGGACGCGGCCTATAGGGCCTCGGTGCTGCGGACCTTCCCCATTGGTGATCTGTGGGGCGTCGGCCGCCGATTGGCACCACGACTCGAAGCCATGGGCATCAGCACCGCGGCCGCTCTGCGTGACTCGCCGGCGGACGACATCTTGGCCACCTTCGGGGTGACGCTCGCGCGCACCCAGCGCGAGCTGCAAGGGCACCCCTGCATGGAGCTGGAAGAGGTAGAGCCTGACCGACAGCAGATCATGGTCAGCCGATCATTCGCTGACCGAGTCGAGGACCACGAAGCCGTTGCCCAGGCCCTGGCCACCTTCGCCGTGCGCGCCTGCGAGAAGCTGCGTGCCCGGGGCCTGGTCACCGCCGGCGTGTGGGTGTTCGCCCATTCCGACGTGTTCCGGCAGGAGCTGCGGCAGCACAACGCCAGCAGGACGGTGAGCCTGCCCGCGTCAACCGCAGACACCACCGTGGTGCTGGGCGTCGTGCGCAAGCTGCTGCGCGGTCTGCTCCGCGACGGGATCGGATACAAGAAAGCAGGCGTGGCGCTGCTCGACCTGGCCCGGCCGGATGAGCTGCAGGCGGATCTGTTCGGGCCGACAGTGGTGGGCAACGAGAGGCTGATGGCCACCATGGACCGGATCAACCAGAAGTTCGGGCGAGGCACGGCCGGCCTTGGCGCATCGGGTTGGCAGTCGCGGCCAGCATGGGGCATGCGGCAGCACATGCTCTCACCGAACTACACAACCTCGGTGCACGAGATTCCATCAGCTCGGTGCTGAAGCCGCTATCGGTAAGGTGCAAAACACTTATCGCGATTCCAGCAACCAATCCATATAGCGCCTATCCGAAATCATCAGTTAATAAACTGCCTTGGCACCAACCTAATAAGTTAAAGCAATCGCAGCATCCAAATCCCGCTCAAGCTGCCAAGCACGAAATACACTACAATTATAGGTCCCATTCGGAATTGCAGCTTGGTACAACCTTGGGCGGGGCAATCCGATTGATATTCTCTCAACCAAAATTCCGATCAAGGCTTCAATACGACTTGGCGATTCGTGGAATCGCGAACCAACAATGACGCCCTCCAATGCACGCGTGTCAAACGGCAAACTTTGCTGGTACAAGCGAGAGCTGATGTATCTCACCTCTTCCTCATATTTCCAATCCAATGACTTCGTCCTCAAGGGATCAGCAGCACGCTCTCGGTCATGCGGCCAAGTCAGATGAACTGGTTCGGATTGGTAAGTTACAGGATGAGTCAGCGCAAGAACGCCCAAGCATTTAACACGCTGCAATTGGAAGCAGACTCCGGTCTGGCCTGCTGAATACAATCCCCACATCAGAACATTGCGGGGATCCGTAGAGAAACAGTGAACGCCGTGCTTTGCCAAGTGACGCCTGTGCGCCGCGCCCATCTCAGCCGAATCACCTGACAGAACGCGTAGTATTTTTTTTAGAAAATCGCTTGAAGCTCTTTTACGGTCATGCTTTGGGAAACTCTTGGCGAGCTTTCTAGCCTGAGACTCAGCCCATTTCCGCCTAACCACGGGATCCGGCGCAAAAGCAACTATAGACGCACCCTCATGCACGTCGTTTAGCTTATCCAAGCCACTGATCCATAGGTTGCCATCACACAAGTAATCCCTCGCCTTTTTCATATCCATACTTGATTCAGGGTCGAAACCCGAATACTTGTAAATGAAAGGCGCACACTTCCGCCTGTCGGGCAGGAATGACCCCTTATACCAAGTGCGCACCTTCCATAGCGGAAGTTGTTTCAAGACATGTATGGTGCGAAGAAGGTCCTCATCGAGACCGTACTCCGACTCTGAGTAATCAGGCGACCTATATGTCATGGCAGCTACGAAAAAGGGCAGAGACAAATTTTAAACCATTGGATCGACGCCGCATAGAAATACCACACACAGATAGACACGACTATCACTTGCTGGAGGACAAGATCTGGGCGACAGATCAATCATCAAAATCACTCCATGTGTGGAAGATTCGTCCAGCTCCCGGTTGTAGACTTCGGACTTCCTGAGCTAGCGGATCTCGCCCCAGGTTTGGCCGTGATCCAGCCGAGCTACAACTTGGCCCCGACACAGCGGGCCTCGGTAATCCTCGACCGAGGCGAAGGCCGACAATTCACCCGGATGGCCTGGGGCCTGCTGCCATTCTGGGCAAAGACCAAGGGTCTGCAGGGCTCGACCATCAATGCCCGCATCGAGACGGTGGCGACAAAGCCAGCATTCCGCACGGCGTTCAAGAAGCGCCGCTGCGTCATCCCAATGGCCGGCTACTACGAATGGTCCGTCAGCCCCGAGGACGGGAAGAAAGACCCGTGGTTCATCCACGCCGCCGGCCCGCTGCTGGCGGCCGGCCTGTGGGAAGACACCAGCCCGCTGCTGCCCGATGGCAACCTGGGCACCTTCACGATCATCACCAGCGACAGCAGCGGCGTGTCGGCGGATATCCACGACCGCATGCCGGTGTGGCTGCAGGCCGGCCAGATCGATGACTGGATGGCAGCCAGCACCGACGACGCCATGGCGCTGCTGCTGGCTAGCCAAACCCCTGCCATGGAGGCCTACCGCGTGAGCCGAGCGGTCAACACCCCCCGCAACAACACCGAAGGGCTGCTGGAACCTGTCGCCTGAGCTTTACAGCAGGGCCGCCTGCCTATCGTCCCAGCTCTTGATGATCAGCTCACCGAACTTACGCCCCCGGCCCTGCCCTCCGCCAATCGAGTAATCGAGCTGCAGCGGCACCAGGTCAAACCCAGCGAACACCTCGCGGATCTGCGGGTGGTCGTTGATCGACACAACGAACCGGCCAGCAGCACCCCGCATCAGCTCTGCCATCGCCTCGTACTCCCTGAAGGGAAAGTCGACGCCATAACCCTCAGTCTCCCAATACGGCGGGTCCAGATAGAACAGCGTGCCCGGCCGGTCGTACCGCCGCACGCAGTCCTGCCACGGCAGGCACTCGATGATGGTGTTGGCCAGGCGCAGATGCACCGCGCTGAGCTCTTCCTCGATCCGCAGCAGGTTGAGCCGCGGACCTCCCGTGGTCACCACACCGAACGTCTGCCCCTGCACCTTGCCTCCGAATGCCAGCTTCTGCAGGTAGTAGAAACGGGCCGCCCGCTGGATGTCGGTAAGGGTCTCGGGACGCTCCATCTGGGCCCACTCGAACATTTGCCGCGACACCAGCGACCAGCGGAACATGCGCACGAATTCGTCCAAGTGATGCCGGACGCAGCGATACAGCCCGACCAGCTCACCGTTGATGTCGTTGAGAACTTCCGTCGCCGCCGGGTACGGGCGCATCAGGAGGGAGGCGGCGCCGCCGGCGAATGCCTCCACGTAGCAGTCATGCTCAGGGAAGTGTGGATACAGGTGTTTCAGGAGCCGGCGCTTGCCACCCGGCCAGGAAATGATGGGCTTTGTCATGGGATCTCAGGTTTTGCGATGGGTGGGGCTGACAATCCCAGCCGCTCTCGAGGGCGACAGGGACGCGGCCAATGCCAGGTGCTGAGATCACCTGTGTTGCGGCACTGTCCGAGTGCTTGCCGGCACTCGGGCAGTGCCCTGTTTCGTTACACAGTCAGTTCGTAGAGCGGGAGGTTGGGCGCAGCCTCGACCAGACGGCCGCCACGCACCCACACGTTGTAGGGCAGCGCCAGCGGCAGCTGCCCGAAGGCCCGCATCTGCACGCCGTCGTAGGTGGTCAAGCTGCTGGTGCCATCAGTGTTGTGAGCGGTGACGGTGGCGATCAGCCTCGGGCTGCCGCCGACCAGGTCACCAAATTGATCCCACAGGTCAGTCCGCATCGGTGTAGTGCCTCTCCAGGGTTGCTGTCTGCTCAATCACCACGGCCTGGTCATCGGCCGAGACCTCGATCCGCAGCGACTCACATTGCCCGTGCCAAGTGCCATCAGCACCGACCACCTCGACCAGATCCAGCGGCAGCACCAACCCGACCTCCCCGGGCTTGAGCGGCTGAGCGAACAGCGGCACTGTCAGGTCGACGGCAGCCTGCTCGCCGCGATCACACAGGATGTTCCTGCCACGCTCCGCGCCGGCAGCCGGCACGGTGATCAACGGGCTGCTGACCTGCTGGGCATAGAGCCGCCCTTCTTCGCCCGACCTGCGCACCTTGCAGGTGACACCCTTTCCGGCCAGCTCGCCCGTCACCACGACGGCGTCGTACAGAGGTGCGCTGCGCATCTGCAGGCTCTCCGTCAGCACGATGTCTTCCTGCAGCACGTGATCCGGCCGAGTGGTTCTCCAATCCCAGGGACTCGCCGGATAGGCCGCCCGCACGCGCATGGCGAGCGCGGCAGGGTCAGACTGCACGACGCCCCCGCTCGCCTCTGCGAGCGCGCTGATGGCATCCAGCGGCGTGCTGGCGTCATAGAACCAGGCACCCGCCGGCACGTTCCAGTCGACGGTGTCGTATTCGCTGGTGAAGCCCGTGTCGGCCAGTTCCTCGGCTACCAGCTGCGCCATGCTGCGATCTTCTGTCGTCGCCTTGACCCGAGCTGGCGCATAGGGCGCGGCCAGCAGCGCGGTACGTGAGCGGCCGCTCAGGCGCACGCCACCGCCACTGAACTCCCTTTGCTTCTGGAAGCTCTCGATGATGCCCGTCCAGACGTAGCCGTTGAGGGTGACCTCGAACTGCCTGGGCCCGGCCGCGGTGGGCTTCAGCAGCGCGAGCTGCTGCGGGTCGGCCAGCTCGATGTCGAACGTCCAGCCCCACGCCCCTCGGCTGGCGCCGAGCGAGATCCGCGTGACTTCTATGGGCGTGCGATCAGGGAGGCGCACCAGGGAAACGGCGTTGATCACGACATGAGTCCTGCGTTGAGGGCGCACCACGTAGCAAGCGGCGACACCAAGGTTCAGGGGGACAAATCCCAGAGCACCTACTACCTGGCACCCGAGGTTGAGGCCGACGTGGTCGCCTCGAGGAAATGGGCTCTCGGGGTCCGGACCTGGCCCCGGACCAGCTCCGGGGCGCACACCCCACGGCGGCCTGTCAGCCGCGCCCCAGGGCAGCTTTGCGTAACCGCGACTCGCAGAGGGGGCACGCCAGGACGACCAAGCTTTCGCATCGACCCTTGGCCTCGACCCAAGCCAGTTAAGCAAAAGCGATTGCCGAGCCGAACTCAGCGAACGCCACTGGAATTGAGCAACGCGCTTCGCTGAACGGAGATGTCCATCCCACCGAAGCCGATATTCAGCACTGAGAAGCCCTTGCTGCCCCCATTTCAGATCTGACAGATGCCCCACTCGATCAACCTGGGAGGTCCACGCACCCGAGCGTTCCTGCCTGGCGACTCCCGCAGAACTCCACGAGGTTGCCGCCGCGCGTGCCAGATGGTCGCCAAACCCCCAACCAGCACTGGTCTGGGCAATCAGTGCAGAACCACTGCCCCAGCCTATACGGCTCAGCGTCCTGCGCTGATGAGGCCGCTTCCACGCCACTTGAGCCTGTTGACGGATCCCACGAACGACCGGCTCGACAGGCTGGTCGTCCCACTCGACACCTAGGTTGAAAGGCAGAAACGCGCCGGAGCCCAAAAATCGGGGGCCCAGATTGAGTGAAGCGAATGCTCCGGGAGCCGCCATCAAAGCACCATTGGCGCGGGACGCACCCAATCTTGGATCGCACCGTTGACGCGACCCGCCTCATCCAGACCAAGAACAATGTACTCAAGGTCAGCAATTCGCTCGACCTTCCACGTGCCATCTGGGCTGCTACGAACGTCCGCCACGAGCGCCATCGTACGGCGCTCCAGCACACGAATTCTCACCACCGCCGGCTGATTGAGCACACGCGCACGCCCATCAGGGCTATCCGGGTTTCCCGGGTCGGCCGGAGAAGTCCCGCCAAGAAAGAACGCACCTCTAAAAATAATTGCTTTGGAGATTTTGAAAGATCGGTCCTGGGCGCGCATAGGTCACCACTTTGCAGTCATATCGATCAGGAATTGACCCGAGTACTGCGTACCGGTGGATGGCGCATTATTGTTCAGCACATTAAAAAACTTGACATAGAAAGTCTTACCCGGGAACGCGTCGATGTCGTTCAGCATTTCACCACTTGAGAATGGGCGCACATGAAGGGGCGTGTATGCGCCCGGCAAATACCCCCTTGCCAGATAGGCCCCCTCCTTCATCAGAGGCCGTTCGAACAGTGCACCACCAGAGACCGGATCTGGGAAGGCACCACCAGTCGACCCAATCGCATTGCCTGCAGCACCGTGACTGGGGTTAGCCAAGCTTAGAGCGATAGAGCCGGGCAACTGAGTGTATGCCCTTAGCGCGTAGCAGGACGCGCTGGATACTGCACTAGCAAGCGGACTCGTCGTGTACATCAAACCATCTGCGACTGACTGGGCTGGCGTTGTCATTGAGTTGCCGGCAACCATGAAATGTGACTTGTCCCCCGGAACAAAAGACTCCAGGTCGCCAGCAAAAAAAGGAAATGCTGGAATCGTCGCGTACTCATTGGAAGCGGCCAAGCTGTAGTAGTTGACAAAGAAGTACATCGCCTGATCTGTGGCAACAATCTCCCACGGCCGGGAGTCACCACTGTTCGCGCTTGATTTCAGCAGGAGAATTCCGTTTGCTCTCTGGGCGGTAGTGGGGGCCGGACCGGTCCCAGTATCTATGTCGCTCATTGTTTCGTACGCCCGCGCGAATCCGTACCCCGGCGTCGCACTCGGCTCTTCCACACGCAGATAGCCGCCCGATCCATCGACGTGATTATTCCTGTAAACACGTTTATTGGTCGCGCTGAAGGTTCGAATCCAGCCCGCTCCAGGCTTGAAGTCAGAACCCACGCCATATCCGGTGACCAAGACCGCATCCAGCAGCGCCACAAGGCTGCCAGCCAAACCGCTCAACTGGGGCGCGCCCGGATCGGTGGACCTGTAGATTCGGGGCAGTGAGGCCATTATGCAGCTCCTTCAATATTGCCGATTACTTGGATGCGAGTTGAATCAGTAGCTACCTCGGGCGTCCCAGGCAGCGTCGTGCGAATCATCCACACCGGAGCCAATCCACCCACGGTGTTGAAGCGCACCGCATTGTTGGTAGACCAACCGCCGCCCCACCCCTCTTTTCGCATCAGGAAGTACGGCTGGTTGGTTCGCGGGTTCACCGGCGCCAGATCAGACGTGGTATTGCCCGAAGCGATCACACCCACCGTCTCACCGATCAGCTCAAACTGCGTGGCGGACGTGAACCGCACAGCCCAACGCTCGGTGATCGCATCCGCATTGGTCACCACCAGCGGATAGTCGGTGTCGTTGTAGGTGCCGGGAGCAACGCTGCCGGAGGGAAGATCCGCCCACACGTTCGACCACGTGGCCTGATCGAACAGGCTCACCACCCGCGCCTGCAGATCCAGCGAGCCATTTGCCTCACCCAGACGCAGCGCGGTGCTGATCATCGCCTCGCCCACCGGGTAGTCATGGGTCAGACCGGTATTGATCTCGATTTCGCCCGTGATCTGCGGCTGCACCACCAAGCGCCGGTCTTCCACGCGCTCGCTGATCGTGATGGGCAGCGTGTAGGCAGAGAGGTTCAGCGGATCGCTGAACTTGAGCGTGCCCACGTCCAGGTCAGCCAGGAACCATGCCGCGTCCACCGGTGCACCGAGCGCGTCACGCACCTCGATGGCCGCCACCCGGCCGCGACCGAAGGACACCGTCTGGTTCGCCTGCGGCGAGACCACCACATGCTTGGCGGTGTGGTGAATCAACACCGTCTGCCCGGGCTTGAATGCCGGCGCGCGGCCGTCGCTGGGCAAGCGAACGGACGACAGGCCGATGACGACTTCCGAGAGCGGAATCGAGCGATAGACCACCGCCCCCATGTAGATTGAGCCGGCCTGGACCAGCGCCGGGCGCCAGATCCGGTCGCCTTCCACCAGGTCAGGATCGAACCAAGGCTGCCCCTCGTTTCCCGCCACCGGCACCAACTGGCCGAACTGGACCTTGGCGACACCACTTTCCCAATCAACGGAGCCGCGGATCTGGGCGCCGGAGATCAGCCCATTGATGTCGGCCGTCGCGGTGAGCAGCTCGCCGTCCAGGCGGTTGGCCCGCAAGGTGAACATGCCAGGCCGCAGGGGCGAGCCAGGCGCGCGGAAGAAGCTGTTGGCAACGCCAGGGTCGCCAATGCGCGTCAGCAGGGACTGGATCTGCACGCTGTTGGCGCCGCCGGCCAGCCACTGGGTCAGGCTCACCACGCCAGCGGTGTAGTCGATGGTGCCGGCGTAAACCCCCGCTCCGGTCAGCGGATCGACCGTGTGATAGAGCCCGCCACTGCGGTCCACGTAGGTGCGGCCACGGAACGTGAACCTCACGCTGCCGGGCACGATGCTGTCGCTGATCGTCGGCGTCAGCTGCAGGGATACCGGCGGAAGCTGCAGCGACTCTTCAGCCGACTCGGCCCCAGCACCGGCGAGTGTCCAGCCGACCGAGACCAACGTGCCCGCCGAGAACTGCGCCAGCACGTCGACGCGGCCATAGCCCACAACCTTCAGCCGTCCCGAGCGCAGCTCGTACAGCGGGTAGGACACCTGGCGGACCATGAATTTGCCGGCCTGAAGGGTCACCGCACCGCTGCTGTAGTTGACGGCCCCCAGCGCCGTGGTCGCCGCGGTGTCGCCTACCGATACCGCCACGAGGTTGCCGTTGCCGTCATCCTTGGCGATGACGCGCATCGGCTGCGGCGCAGAGGCCAGATCGTAGGCGTCCCGCATCACCGTGATGACCCAGTCGAGCATCACCGATCCCGGCTTCACCGGGCCCTGCGGCAGGGTGAAGGACACCAGGCCGTTGCCGTCCGGCACCGGCTGCGGTGCAGCGTGGAGCGACTCAGCCCAGTCATAGTTCACCGCCACCTGGCTGTTGGCGTCGGGCAGCGTATCCAGCTGCAGCAGGCACTCACCCGTTGCATAGGCGATTGACCCGCGAATCTGCCCCGAGATAAGTAGGCCACCGACGCCGTTGTCGGTCACGCTCACATCCGTGCCACCTACCCGCACCGTCAGCCGCACAGTGCCCGGAACTGCACCCTCGTGCCCCAGCAGGAACCGCAGCGACGGCGGCTTGATGTTGGTATCGCCAGAACGAGCCTCAGCGATGATCGAGGTACCCCACGCGGTAATGATGCTGCTGTCCAGATCGGGCAGCGCCCCGGTCGTCAGCACCAGAGAACCGGTTATGTAGTTGATTGTGCCGCTGCCCTGCCCCGGCTTGCCAACGAGCTGGCCGCGGCCATTGTCGGTCAGGCGGTACCAGCGGCCGAGCGCTCGGTAGTCCACCACGACAGTGCCCGGCGCCGGCAGTGGTTCCAGCTGTGTCAGCCAGACCATGCCCTGGTTGTTCTGGGTCACCGCGATCTCATCGGTGAAGCCCTGCATGGGGATGGTGCCGGCAGGCGTCGCGGTGATGCTGACGCTGGTGCTGCCCACGCCGGTCGAGTGAACGATGGATACGGCGCCCGTCTGGTAGTCGACGGTGCCTGCCCACGGCGTGACTGCGGCCGAGGCCAGACCGCCCGTGCCATCGTCCGTCAGCTCGATGCTACCGACCAACACCTTTACGCTGCCGACCGCCATGCCGGTGCCCAGAAAGCGCGTTACCGCGATGCCAGCCGTGAACGCGCTGCTGAAGTTCAGCGCCAGGCTGTTGGCTGGGCCGGAGGGAATGTGGCTCAGCGTACCCATGCCGGCCAGCACGTCGCTCACGGCGGTCTCGGCGGTGGATGTGGGGACAATCGGCACGTAGGGCGAGTCGATCTGCACGGACAGGTCACCGGGCTTACCAGCCGCCGTCAGCCGCTTCACGCTGTGGTAGCTGGTGGCGTCGACCACATTGGTCTCGTAGACCCTGGTGCCCGGCTTGGTAGCCGAGTACCGGATGACCTCCTGACCATAGAAATTGAGCAGCAGCGCGTTGACCAGCTCGATCACTAGCACATCGCGCTCGAAAGATCCCTGGTCATCGGTGAACGTGCGCGTGGTCCGTGAGAGCACGTTCTTCACTCGCACATACTGTTCGCCCGGGTCGCGGCCCGAGGCGGCTACCGTCAGCAGGCTCAGGTTGTCGTTGATGTCCGGGCTGGGCGCGTCCTTGGTGGTGTAGACCTGAATGGTCATCTGGCCGATGAAGTGGTCACCCAGCAGGATGAAGCGCGATTCGGTGCCGCGGGTGATGTAGCTCTCCACCCGGTTCTTCGCATCCAGACGGACATCGCTGTAGGAGCCGGTGGCGAACATGGTCACGGTCACGCGCGGGTCGGACGGCGGGTCGATCAGCACCGCGATGGCATCCTTCAGCACGTCCGGGCCCGGGGTGTCCACGTGCACGAACATTTTGCGGAGCGTGGAACGACCGGTGGTCCGCTCTTCATCGCCGATGTCGGGGAACAGGTTGTTCATGGCGCCATCGACAATCTCCGCCTGGACCATGCGGCCGCCGCCATCGGGGTTGTCGGTGAGGCGCTGCGACTGGCGCATCTTGATATCGGTTGCAAGGATCGTCATTGGTCAGACCGTCATGAGGCGAAGGGTGATGGAGAAGAAATCGGCGTCGACCGCCGGGGTAGCGAAGCGCAACGGCTGGGCGTCCAGCGCAGCCCCTTCAGTGCGCAGCCATCGCACCTGGAAGGTTCGGTCGCCGCCGTTGTGCGCCGGCAGCACCAACGTCATGGGCGCGGCCTGCAGCTGCTCGCTCAGGGACTGCAGCTGCCGCAGCACATCCAGCTGGATAGGGGCGACGTACGCCTGACCATCGCGGGTGGTCTGCAGCGTGATCGGGCGCCCGGCCTGGCGCGCAGACTCCTGTACGATCAGCGCCCCGCTCAGGCTGGTGCGCACCTGCTGACCGATACGCCAAGCGGTGAACTCATCGGTCCACTGCAGATCCGCCGGCAGCTCGATCCCGGCAAGCGCAACCCTACTCATCGCGCCCCCCTCACCGAGACTGCGCGGCTACGCTCGATCCTGCGCAGCACGATGGGCGCGACCAGGCCGGCAATGCGCTCGGCCTGCTGGATCTCGGCCGCCGTGGCGCCGGCCACCACTTCCTTGCTGGGAGCCTTCCAGTCGATGGTCAGAACCTGTTCCTTGTTGTCGCCCGCCTGGATGCGGGAAGCGTCCGCCTTGGCCTGGGCATCAGCCTCTGCGAGTGCGGCACGTCGCCGCTCTTCAGCCGCCTGTTTGGCTGCCTGCTCCTTCTCCAGGCGCTTGGATTCGATCTGGCTTTCCAGCTGCACGATGGCGTCCAGCTCGCTGGACCCTACCAGGTCGAAGCGCTGCGCCAGTTCCTTGCGCTTGCCAGAGATCTCATCCATCCCGTCCAGCAGCTGCTTCTGCTCTTCGGTGTACTTCGCCAGATCCTGCCGCTGCTCGAACAGCGCGTTCCACACGTTGGCAAACTGCTGCAGGCCGTTGGGACCCTTCATCTGGGCCAGCAGTTCCCTTGTGCGTTCGGAGACCTCGCCCATGTTCATGGAGAACCCGCCGGCCGCAGCCGATGCCGTCTTCATGCTGTTGCCCGCCGCATCAGCGCCCTCGGCCACCCGCTCGACGCCGCTGCCCGCCTCATCCGACGCCTGCTTGACCTCCCGCAACGCGCCAGACACCTTCTGCGCCCCCTGCTCGATGCGGCCCATGGAAGACTCGCCCTTGGCACCCAGCTCTTCCAGTGAATCGCCCGTATCGTAGGCAGCCCTCTGCACATCCAGCTGGGATTGCACTTGGGCGCGACGCCACGCATCACTGTCCGCGACAGCGGCCCTGGCGGTGTCGGCGTAGGCGCGGAACGCACGGCGCACGTCCTCCACCGATGCCTTGCCGTTGGCAGCACCCTTGCGGATCGTTTCGAACGCCTCCCAAGCCGAATCCCGTGCGGCATTCAGCGACTGCTGGGACTGGATACCCAGGCGCTGGAACTCATCGGTCAGCGGGTTCAGGCCTGCCTCGATCTCCCGAAGACGAGCACGCAGCGCGGATGCCGCCCGGGCGGCCGAGTCGAAGCCCACGCGCCCCTGCTCGCCCGCTGCCTGCAGCAGGTTGCCCAAGGTGCGGGCTTCATCCAGCGTGGCGACATTGCCCAGCGCCGCTTTGAAGGCCGCCTCAATCTGGGTGCCCGTCGCCACAGCGTTCTCGGTGACGGCGCCGAAAGCGGCAATGGCATCCCGGCCCGCCTGGGTGAAGCTGACGCCCAACTGGCCCGAGGCCACACCGAGCTTGTTCATCGCCGCAAGCAGGGTGGTCTCCAGCACGGCCGTGGCGTTTACCGCCGCCTGCGGCAGCGAATCGAAGGCCGCTTGGGTCGCGCCCTGGAACCGGGCAAGTTCTTCACCCGACAGCTGTTGCAGGGTCGCAAGCAGCCCGTCACGCACATTGCGCTCGGCAACGCGTCCCTGGGCTGCGATGAAGCCCAGAGCCTCGCCCACGGAGGCAAGCGTGGACGTATCGGCAAAGTTGAGGCCGGAAAACATCTTGCGGATGGACTCGTTCGCCAGCTTGGCATTGCTGTCGATGCCTTCGAGCTGCGCCACAACCAGCTGCGCCGCGCCACCGATGCCATTCTTCATCGCATCGGCCGCAGTCTGGACGCCGGTTCGCAACGCCGCGAACCCCGTTGACACGTCCAGCAGCTGCTGCGTCACTTGGCCCAGCTGCTGCAGCTCTTCCGCCGTCGCCATGCCGGACTTCTTCTGCATCAGCAGGAAGCCTTCCTGCGCGGTCAGATACTGCTCCAGCCCGGACAGGCGATTTTCATAAGCCAGCCGCTCAGCCTCACCCAGTCTGGAAACTTCCTCGGCCGACTTGATGACTACATCTCTATAGGCGATGAAATCGATGGCGTGCTTCCGTAGGCTCAGTCCGGAATCACGCACGACATTCAAGTACGCCCTTTCTGCATCTCCGGCTTTCGCCAATGCACGACTGTGGTGCCGATAGACGTCCTCAGCGAAGGTCTTGAGTACCTTCAAGCCCTGATAGGCGCCCCAGATGAGGCCTATCCAGATGTTCATCTTGGCGGATTTGGATAAAGCGCCAAGAGCCGTACCAAGCTGTCCTATTCCCCGGCCACCAGCGGCAACCGCTGCGTTGTTCGCCAGCTGCGCCGTGGTGGTAGCGATCAGCGCCATGCGCCAAGCATTCAACTGCATGATCGCGCCGACGATCTTGAACTGTGCGTACGCAGCCGCCAACAAGGCAAGTAGCCTGGCGTGCTCAACCACCCACTTGGTCGCACCCTTCACTGCCTCGGCCATGGTGATGATGGCCTGGGCCGTCTGCTTGGCCCAGCGCGACAGGCTGCCATCGGCGGCCAGTCGATCCAGCGTGGTCAGCAGAGTGGTCAGCTGTTCCTTGAAGTAGGTCAGCACGCCCTGGTCAGCGACTTCCTGCTTCCAATCCTTGAAACGGTCGGTTGCCGTCTTCCACAGGCCCGCGATGGTGCCGACCTTGGCGGCGGCAGCAGCACCACCGTAGGACTCGGTGAGCATGTCCAGAATGATGGACTGCGCCTGCGCGACCTGTCCGGTCGCCTCCAAGCTCTTGATGAGCGCCTTCTGGCTGTCATCCAGCGTGAAGCCCTGCTTGCTCAGGCTTTCCATCGCCTTGGAAGGCGTCTGCAGCGCCTTGCCCACCGTCTCAGCCGACTGCTCCAGCGACATGCCCAGCCGTTGGGCCTGGTCGATGGTGATCTGCATCGCAGCCGGGAACTGCTCGCCCACGATGTTGGTGTAGGACAGCAGGCGCACCTGCGCCGCGCTGATCTGCCCATCATCAAACAGCCCGCTCTGCAGCTGCTGGCGCATGGCAGCCAGGCTCTGTGCGGTGAACTCGCTGGTGCGGCCCGTGGCATGCAAGGCTGCTTCCAGCTGTGCAAGCTCCTGCTCGGCGTCACTGCCTTCCTTCACGATGGCCTTGATGCCATCGACAACCCTGTTCAGGCCGACAAACGCGATCGCACCCGCCGCGACCGCCTTGAGCCGGCCGAACCAGCTGACTGTGCTCTCGGTCGCCGAGGCCAGGTCTCCGCTGCCGGCGGCAGCATCAGCGGCGCGCTCGCGGTACTCGGCCAGCGACTTCGCGGCAGCCTTGCTGGTGGTGGCCTGCTTGCGGAAGGCGGCCTCGCCTTCCTCGATCTGCTGCTTGCGCCGGCGGCCTGCCTCGGCCTCGGCGGCGGCGGCACGGGCCTGCTCGCTTAGCGCGGCCGCGCTGCGGGTGGCCTCGACACGCAGGCGCTGCTGGTGGTCGGCCAGGTTGGCCGTGTTGACGCCGAGCGAGGACAGTTCGGTATCTGCCTTGGCAACCGCGTCCCACTGCTCGGCAAGCGCCTTCTGCAGGCGCTCCCCCTCTTTGCGCAGCTCGCGCTGGGCAGCCAGCACCTCGCGCGACGGCTTCTCCATCTCGCCGATGCTGAGGCTGAGGGACAGAGCAGCCTGCTGGTTGGCTCCGAACTGCTTTTCCAGCTCGGCAAGGTCGATAAGCATGCCGTCGTAGGCGTCCGCCTTGGATGCGGCCTCATTCAGCCCGGTCAGCGAATCCAGCAGCTTGGATGCCTTGCTGGCGGTCTCGACCGATACATCACCCAGGTCGCCGAATGCCGCGCGCAGCTCGTCCACGCCCTCGCGGCCTTGGGTTTCGATGACAACCCGAATTGCTTCTTCCAGCCGATCAGCCATTGGAGCTTCCGTTGATGCGCCACTGGCGGCGCAGTTCAGTCACGTAGGTGGTATGCAGGCGATCCATGAGCCGACGACGCGCGGTCAGCGCACGGCTGTTACCGTCAGCGCCGGACAGCATCTCGAACGGGCTGGGGCCACGCAGGATGCGAACCGGGCCGCGGCCATGACGCTTCTGCTGCGCCCGATCCCAGCTGCGCACCCGGATGGCCTTGCGGCCCTTGATCGTGGCGATGAAGGCACCCTCGTACGTCTTCAACTCGCCCAGGCCGATGCTGGCCGTCGCGCCCTTGGACTTCCGGCCCGCCCAGCGACCACCGAACTCGATCAGCGAGATCTGCCGGGTGCTGGCCCAGATCGCCAGAAAGTCATCCCTGCCGCGCTTCCCGGTGCTGTAACCGCGTTCGCCGGTCTCCACGCGGTACTTCCCGCGAAGCGCCGAGGCGCGGAGGTTGTAGGAGGCCCGGACTTCCTGCGTGGTGGCCGGCCCAGCGCGCCGCTGAAGCCCAATAAACGCCCGCTGCACCGACAGGTCGTAGCGGTTCAGCACTTCGCCGGCCAGGTCGGCCAGGCCGTGGAAGCCCTTCGCGCGACGGCCGCTTACGTAGTACTTGAGCAGGTTGTTGGCGCGATTGGATGCCACTAAACCCTTCCTGATTCATGCTGGGAGGGCGCCGTTCGAGCGCCCTCCCCTTGCCGAGGTCACCAGCCCGCTCAGCCCGCCGCCTGCGCCGCGATCTTGAACGTGTAGAGATCGGTCTCGCCGGACTGGAAGATCACCGGGCCGGTCAGGGTCACCTGGATCGGCTCATCGCTGAACCAGTCCACATCACCATCCACAGTCAGGTCGACGTTCGGGATCGTCAGCAGGCCTTCGTCGCCGCTGATGCGGTCCTGCATATCGCCCAGGATCTGGAACGACTTGCTGGGCGTGGTGCCGCCACTGATGGCGGTTTCCAGGTAGGCGTCGTAAGTGTAGGTGGCCACCACGGTGTTGCCGGCCTGCAGCGCGCCGCCGATCTTCGGAATCAGCAGGCCATGCACCGGATCGAGGGTGTAGTCGGTGCCTTCCACCAGATCGTCGGCACCCTTCTTGAAAACTGGCGCGGTGTCGGCCAGCAGGAAGTTGTGCGGCAGCTTGACCGGCGTATCCACGCTACCCACGGTCACGGACACGTCGGTGGCGGTACCGGCGGCGAATTGGGTGGACACCAGGGTGCCGTAGAGCATGCGGGCCAGGATGGCGGTCGGCACTTCCAGCGCGGTGATGGAGACGTTGGTGACCCCCGGATTGGTGTCCTTGTGGATGATCTGCTGATAGCGTGCGTCACGGCGCTTGCTCTTGATCTCCACTGAGTCGCCGGCTTCATAGCTGAACGTCAGCGACGACTGTTCCAGCGGCTGGTTGCCGAACTTGTCGGCCGGCTCGGGGATAACGGGGATGCGAGCGCCGTTCGCGCCGTGCTCCCAGAAACGCAGATCGCCTGCGAACTTACGGACTTTGGGCTGTGCCATGGTGTTGCTCCTACGGGTTCGGGTTGGGGACGGGCTCAAAGGTCTCGGTCAGACCCGCCCGCGCGGTGATCTGAGCGACGACGGCGGAGTGCCCTGCGTCGTCTTCCAGGGTTGCCATCTGGGTTGTCAGCACTTCGAAGGCGGTGACGCCCATCGGCAGCATCTTGGCGTTCAGGGTCAGGGCGCGGATCAGGTCGTGCCTGGCACGGTGAACGAGCAACCGTGGGTTCTCCTGACCGCTCCCGCGAGGGACTTCGAACTCGATGGTGATAGCGGCGTCGGAACTTGCCTGGGCGCTACCGCCGCCACTCCGCGAGAGCTGCTGGACCGAGATGACGGTGGCGGGCTCGGATTGGTCCTCGGGCACCTCATCATCGTCGACCACGATCAGCCCGCTCCCGATATCGGTGCGGAATCCGGCCGACGTGCGGATCAGCTTCACGCGATCGCGCAAGAACTCGACCAGCTGCCAGGAGAGGGGTTCAGCCAACTCAGCCACGGCGCACCAGCCACCGGCTGCGGGAGCCGTCGTCACTGAGCTTCTTCACGTTCACGAAGGCCTCGCCATCGACTTCGACGCGGTCTCCCTGCTCCGGGTCAACATCGGCTCGCAGGTAGGCGATTTCGACCCGTCCAGCAACGAACTGCTGCAGATCCCCGACGGTCTCCACATCGCGGTCGACGTAGATCCGTACGCCCGCAGTCACGACGCCGGCCTTCTCCGAGGTGACCGTGGCGGTGGAGACCATGCCGGCGATTGCCAGCGCACCATGAATGGTTGCGTCCATCTGGCGCAGGAAGTCCCGCTCGCTCACCGGGCACCCCCCGAACACAGAAGGGCATAGGCCTGCAGCCCCCTCACCTGGGCGTCGCACTGGGCGGCGGCGCCAACAGCTCGGCCCGCACTTTCGATTCGGTCGTCGGCTCGACCATCAGGCTGGCTGGCGGCGGCGGCGGCTGCGGACAGCTCTGCGGTGGCGATGGACGCTTGCCAACGCTGGTGCAGGCGCTGGTTGCCAGCGCGAAGATCAGCGACAAGGCGATCAGATGCCGTCTGTGCATCGTTCTTTTCCTTTTCGTACTTGGACGCCAAGGCGTTCGCGGCGGCGGCGCTGCTGCGCTCCGCCTTCAGGGTTTCGGCCGCGGCATCGGCCTCAGCGCGGGCGTCATCACGCTCGGCCTCCATGGCGTCACGGCTGGAAGCTGCATGGTCGGCCGCACGGTGCGCGATGGAGACCGAGCCGCGCTGCCAGACGATGACGCCCAGCAGCAAAAGGACAGCGACAATGAGGGCGCGGATCATGCTGATTCCACCGGGTCTTCGGGGGGAATGACCGCACCAACCCCGCGCATCGCCGCCTCCAGCGACATGATCCGCAACCGCAACCGATGGGCCTGCTCCTGCGCGGTCATGCGCAGCTTGATTTCTTCAGTGAGCTTCAGGGTTGTCTGGGCCTGTGACTCTTCCAGCGACTTCACGCGCTGGATGAGCCCATTGAGCAGATCGACATTGGCATCGGTTTCGGTGCGATCCTTACGTCGCGCCAGCAATGCCGTCCAGACCTCACGAAACAGCCAGAGCGCGACGACGCTTCCGGCCGCCCACCAGGGCGCTTGGGCGGTAACGCCGCCGCCGACCATCAGCCCAGCGCCTCTGCAACGCCGGCGTCGACCACGTCGGGCCGCCAGTACATGCCACCGTTTTCGTGCCTGGCGATAGCGGTAGCCAGACGGCTCAGGGTGACTGCATTGTCCAAGCGGATGACCTCCGAGGGCGCAACGCCCACGGCAGTGGCAACCTGCTGGACATAGGCACCGGTGTTGTTCTCCACCGGCGGCGCCCAGCGCCCGATGATCTCTTTCACCGTGCGCAGGCCGTGCTTGCGCTGGTAGGTGAGCAGGGTCTTCGCCAGTGCGCGGAACCCGGCCTGCGGGGTCAGGAACACGCAGAAGCGCTGCTCGCGGGCGATGGCGGCGGCAGATCGATCCTCACCCTGCCACGGCGTGCTGGTGCGGTCGATGTTGCCAGGATTGTTGTTGCGTACGCCGCGCGGCGTGCTGGTGGTGCCCATGCGATCCCCCGTTGTCGCTGTGGAAGAACCGGCACCGCTCACGCCACCCGGGCGCATGTGAGCGGTGCCGGCCTGTTTGGTTACGTGCCCGCCGCGGCGGAGCCGGGGGTCAGCCGGACGAACACGGTCAGCGCGCCAGCCTCGGCCGCGTAGACGGCAAACCCGATGTCGGCAACCTGATCGGCACCGGCTGCCGCAGCGATAGCGTGATCGGCGGCGGTGTCCCAGTTGACGGCGGCACCGACACCGAATACGGCGGCCGGCAGCTTGGGAAGCTCGAACACGCCTTCGACGTGCGTGGCGATGGTGTCGCCAGCCTTGCCATCGGTAACGGCGACGGCAACCAGCTTGCCCTGTACCACCAGCTCGCCACTCTTGGTGTCAGCGGTCAGGGTCACGTCGAGCACGCGACCGTCCTGATGTGCGTTCTTCATAAATACTCTCCGGATGCGTGAATGGGTTCAGGAGACCGCCGCTTTCGTGGTGATCTCCATGGCGGGCGATCAGCCCTGGGCGGGTGCCGGGTTGCCGGGGTTCTTGTAGATGCCTCGGTAGTCGGCAATCGCCGGTGCCGCATCCAGGCGCACCTTCCAGGCCACGCCGTCGACCGTGAAGCCCTGGTGCTGTTCCAGGTACGGCGTCTGGTTGCCGTCGAGATAGCCCACCACGATGCCGTCGACGTAGGCCGGGTTGGAGATGCCGTACCAGGCCTGAGCGCTCTTGGCGTCCAGACGACCGTCGTCCCAGACTTCGAAGGTTTCACGCACGATGTTGGGGTCGTTGCTGCCGACGCCCGCGCCCACGGCGAACTGCGCGGTGCGCACGGTCTTTGCCAGGCCGCTCAGCGCCACCGGCGTCAACAGGCCGCGCATCGGCACCTGGATGAGATTGCCATCAGCATCCTTCTGCAGGCGCATGGCGGCCTGCATCGCGCCGACGCTGGCAGTGCTGATCAACGCCGCCGGCAGCAGGTTGTTATGGTCAGCATGGAAGAGGGTCTTCCCATCGGCCAGCTTGGGGTTGCTGTTGATCAGGTCGAACACGGCCTTGGCGAGCGTACGGCGTGCCGCCTGGCCCATCTTTCGCGGCACGTCGCCAAACACGCCCAGTTCGTCGTTGATGATGGCCTGACGGGTGATGGTGAACAGCTTTCCGTAGGTCACGATCTTCATGGCCTGCGACTGCTCGGAGAACGAGCCCTGCTTGTACTCGCCGCCTTCCGGGACGACATCCAGATCAGAGAAGGCACCCAGACCCACCAGGTTGGTCGGCTTGAAGTCGCTCACATTCACCGGGCGGGTGTACTGGTCGAACGTTTCTTCCACTTCCTGGTAACCCTGCAGCAGGGCCCGACGCGAGGCGTCACCCAGCAGCTGCGGAAAATCCGAGCTGCTGTGGGTGAACGCCATGCCCACCACTTCCAAGCGCTCCATCCCCCGGGTGTCCACACCGGCCTGCTGCACACAGGCGCGGGCGATCTCGGTGAGCGACATGCCACGGAAGGCATTGCCATCCGTCGCCTGGACCAGACCGGC
This sequence comes from Stenotrophomonas sp. NPDC077659, assembly GCF_050268705.1. Taxonomy (NCBI): domain Bacteria; kingdom Pseudomonadati; phylum Pseudomonadota; class Gammaproteobacteria; order Lysobacterales; family Lysobacteraceae; genus Stenotrophomonas; species Stenotrophomonas sp. NPDC077659. Next base: position 30,318 of record NZ_JBNNHG010000028.1, read on the forward strand.
ACGAGCCTGGATCGCATTGGACATGGCCGAGCGGGTCAGATCGCGCTGGTCAGTACCAGCGGTGACGGCCGCACCGCCATTGAGCGGTGCAGCGTTGCTGCCCAGCAGTGCCAGGATGTGGCGACCCACCGCGTCGGCGGTGATGTTGGAGTCCGCCTGCGCCATCACGCCACCCACGTACTCGCGGACCTGCTCGTTGCCCATGTGCGGGAGGGCAATGGCCTGGATCTGGGCGTTGCGCTCGCGCAGCGCCCCCAGCGCAGCCTGGACCGGATCGCCCGACGTCGGCGCGGAAACGGGAGGCGCAGCGACGGCCGGGGTGACCGGCGCGGCAGCGGTGGTTGCGACTGCCGGGCTCTGTCGACCGGCGTTCGCGAGGATGGCGCTGTACTGCTTCTTCATGGTTGGATCCTCGATATGGCCGATCACGGCCGACTGGCTGACCTCGGGAAGCGAGGCGAATACTTGCGGAGAGAGGCTGGCGACGATGCTTCGACGCAGCTGGGACAAAACGGGCGCGCCAGCACCCTCGATGGACTGCAGATAGCCGCGGATCGCGACGGTAGATGCCGACGACCACATAGCCGTGGCCCCGGGGTCGGCGTCCACCACCAGGTCGGCCAGACCGGCATCGACGGCCTGCGGACCGGAGAACCAGTGGTCGGCATCGTCGGTAAGCAGTCGCTCCATCTCTTCACGCTGACCAGAACGGGCCGCATAGGCCTCCAGCATGGCCGACGCGTGCGCGTCCAGCGCCTCCGCGTTCTGACGGAATGCCGTAGCGCTGCCGGCAGCAACGGTGCGCGGCGCATGAACCATGACCAGGGAGCTGGCATAGACCCGGCGCTCATCACCGGCCTGCAGGATCAGCGAGGCGATGGAAGCGGCCTGCCCTTCCACGGTGATGATCTTGTGCGCCGGATGGGCCTGCAGTGCGTTGTGGATTGCCATGCCGTCAGCGACGACACCACCAACACTGTTCAAGCGCACGTGGATGGTGCCAGCCGTGATCTGGCCGATCCGCTCGACCAGGTCGGCAGCGGACACCGACTCTTCGAACAGATAGCCACCGATGGCGCCATAGATCATCACGTCGGCGACATCGGCCTCCGCGCGGACCTGATACAGCGCGGGGCCGAGCTCGGCTTCGGTTGCCGCTTCCGCGCGGATGGTGTTCTGGATCGCGCTGGCCAACAGGCGTGCACGCATGTCATTCGCTCCTGGAGAGATCGCGCGTCAGCTGGCCCAAGACTTGGGCACGCGCTTCTGCACTGGTGTTGGGCGCCGGCGGCGCAAGGGTCTGGGTCTGCTCCTGCCAGTCCTGACGCTGACGCAGGACCTCAGCGGGGTTGTTGCCGTACTGGAGCGTGTTCTGCTGCGGCGACACCCAGCCGCGGTCCTCCGCCTCGCCGCGCGCGTAGGCCTCCTTCAACGGATCAATCCACGGCATCACCGGTCGGACGTACGTTGAAGCGGCCAGGTCCCTCAGCGTCCAGCCGCGTGGCAGGCGCACGCGGCCCGAAAGCACGCATGCCTCCACGAAACGCATGCGCTGCGGTCGCACGCACAGCGCAATGAAGCGTTCGGCCAGCATCAGGTAGCTGCCCCACTTCTCGACGAGCTCCTGACGCTGTGCCGAATAGGTGCCGTTGTAGTCCAGCGAAAGGCTGGAATAGCTCACGCCGATGCCACCAGCAGCTGCGCGCAACTGCTCCTTCCGCCAGGTGGCGGCATTGGGATTCGGCCGGTCGGTGCCCAGGCTCTCAATCGACTCGCCAGGCAACAGATCATCGAAGATCGCGCCGGGGGCGAGGCGCAGCTCACGAATCGGAACACCGTCCTGAAGGATGGCCTGGCCACCCAGATCCGCGCCGTATTGCTCGCCGCTGCCCTTCTTGATCTGGAACGTCATCGACGCCGCCACCTTGGCAGCAATGCGTTCGGATTCTTCGTAGTCCTTCACGTCCTCAAAGCGGGACATGGCGCTCGCGAACACGCTGAGCCCCCGCACCTGGTGCAGGCGCTTCATCAGCGCGATGCAGTGCATGAACTCGGCAGAAACCCGCTTGGTTTCCAGCCGCGCGCCCATCGGATCGCCCGGGTGACTCTTGTAGACGTGGAACGCGATAGGCCGGCCCCAGGCGTTGCGCTCGACACCTTGCAGGATGTTGCGCGCCGGATCGTTGAAGTCCAACGGCACCAGGTCGGCCTCCAACATCTCGAAGCTGTACGGCACAGCGGTGCCGTGCTCGAAGTACGGCACGGTTCCAATCAGGTCCTGGTAGAACGCATCACCGTCGCGGAACCAGCTGCGTGCCAGCAGCTGCTGACACATCCCGTAATCGTGCGTGCGGGTGGCCTCGGGCGCATCCCACCAAGCGTCCCACAGGTCGTCCAGCTGCAGTGCCAGATCGCGGTTGATCGGCTGCCCGGGGAGCCGAGGCGCAGAGAGCACGTCGATGCCTGCGCCAACCGTGTTCTGGACCAGAACATTCAACGCGTTGTCTGCCAGATCGAGGTCACGCTCCAGATGGCGGGCCTGGTCGCGGAGCTGGCGCGCATCCATCCCTGCGATGGCATTGCCACTGCCCCAGTCCCTCGCCAACTTTCGGTTTCGCGACGGCCGCGTGACTTCGTGCGCGCGCGCGAAGACCGGAGCCATCTGTGCCCGCGCTGATTGAATGGCGCGATCCGCGCCGAGTGCGGCGTCCAATCGTGCCTTGGCGATCTGCGCGGAGGACATCAGGTCACCCCGCCGAAATCGGCATTGGCCCAGCGCGCCCGCCGACCGGCAACCGAGCCTGCACGTAGCACCGCAGCCTGCCACTCTTTCCGACCGGAACGGATCTCGGCCAGGTCCGCCCGGGTCAACTGGCGATCACCGATACGAACGGTCTGGCCCGAAAGGACGGCGACCTCCGCGTCGATGTAGAAATCCAGCATTTCCTGAGCAGTCTTCATGACTACATAGGCTAGGCACCCGACTGTCCACGTTCTAGGCAAACTCGTGGACAGTGGTGGTCGCAACTCACTGATCTACAAGGACAGAAAAACTATTTTGTCTCCACTTTTGCCAAAGTCGTGGACAGTTGCCTTTTCGCGGCCCTCGGTAGCCCTCCCGGGAACAGGTCGTGGAGCTTCGCCCGGGAAAGGTCAAACTTGGACATGACCTGTTTCACGGGAATCCCAGCTACCAGCGCGGCCCTTATTTCAGCCATCGGGTACTCCCGAGGCGCCGCAGGGAAATATGGTCGCTCACCGGCAAAGCACTGCATCACCGATTCAACGAACGGCAGCGCCATGCGTTCGCTGATTCCGATATCGGCCCGCATTGCGGCCAGGATCCGCTCCTTCAGCTCTTCCGCTGACTCGGTACGTTTTGCCATTACAGCGCCCACCCATCTCGCGCCAGCCCGCTGCTACGCGGCCGGACCTGTTGCGTTCCACGCGAAACACTCTTCGCCTCTACTTCGGTAGCCGGTGCCGCTGTTTCACGGGAATCCGTGGTGTTCACGGTCAGCAGCAGGCGGGCCTCCAGCACGTCCCAGTCTGCACGCGTGTAGCGATGCAGGCGGACCTCCGGGTGGTGCGCGGCGGCATAGGCATAGACCCAAGTGTCCAGCGGCTCGTTACGTGTAACCCTCTTCTCAAATCGGTTCTTCACCGGGTTGTAGACCTCCGACACCAAACCGGGGAAGTACTCATCCGGCAGCTCATCGCTGAAATGCACCAGGCGCGATTCGACGGCGCGCTCCGCATCGGCAGAGAGGCGGCTGTACAGATAGTGCTTCGCAGCCACGGTGCCGACGTGGTGAATGGTGATGCCACGCTTGTCGGTTTTGCCGTTCCAGGTCACGTCAGCCAGCTTGCCCTTGGACAGGACTGGGGCATTGTTCGGTACAGCGCCGAAAATGCACATGGGCCTGGTGACACGGCGCTGGCGCACGTAGTTCTTGACCGCCTCCGTGCGGTGGCCACCGGCATCGATAGCAACTGCCATCGGCCGCAGAAGAGCGCCGTCAGCTCGCTCGATGGCGCGGTTAAGCAGATCCGTCAGCGCAACCCACACAGCATCCTCTGCGGGATCACCTTGCAGTTCCACATAGTCGAGGGTCCAGGCGGTCATGCCACGCCCCCAGCCAATGGTGTGGACCGCCAACCGA
>NZ_JBNNHG010000029.1:0-34404 GCF_050268705.1 Stenotrophomonas sp. NPDC077659
TCCAGCACTTCGGCCTGCAGCCTGAACAGGCGCAGCTCGTCCATCACCCAGGGGGCGAACAGGCCGACCACGCGGGTCATCAGGCCCTGGCCCGGTAGAGTGGACTGTTAGTCCACTGCCGATCCCCGCTACCCAAAATCCCACGTTGCGCGGGAAAGTCGACTAACAGTCGACTCTACCGGTCAATCTCGATGGCCAGATTCAAGGTGCCAGGGCCCAGCACGCGACCGGCCAGGAAGGCCTCACCGTCTTCGCGCGTGTAGGGGTACGGGAAGCGGTCGCGCAGGCCACGGGACACGTCGGGGTCGTTGGCGTGGCGCAGCAGTGATTCCAGATCATCCGAGCGCCAGGGGCGCAGTCGGAAGCCGTCGCCCTGCAGGCCTGGGGTCAGAGCCTTTTCCCCTTGGGAAAGGGATCCGACCTCACTTGCGTGCCGGTCAGGCATGCCCGCCCACCGACGGCGATTCGGCTTCCTGCTTCTCCAGCTCGCGCTTCACCGCTTCCGGCGAACGGGTGTACGGGGCGAGCCGCGCGTAGAACGCCGGCACCACGAACAGCGACAGGAAGGTGGACAGGGTGACGCCGAAAATGATCACGATGCCGATGGTACCGCGGCTGGCCGAACCCGGGCCACCGGCCACCACCAGCGGGATCGCGCCAACCACGGTGGCGATGGAAGTCATCAGGATCGGGCGCAGGCGGACCATGGCCGATTCGATGATGGCCTGCCGCACGGTGCGCCCGTCATCGCGCAGCTGGTTGGCGAACTCGACGATCAGGATGCCGTTCTTGGCCGCCAGGCCGACCAGCATCACGATGCCGATCTGACTGAACAGGTTCACCGTGCCGCCACTCACCCACAGGCCGACCAGCGCACCCAGCACGCCCAGTGGCACGGTCAGCATGATGGTGAGCGGGTGGATGAAGCTTTCAAACTGCGCCGCCAGCACCAGGTACACCACCAGCAGGGCCATGGCGAAGGTCAGCAGCACGGCGCCACCGGCGCTCTGGTATTCGCGCGATTCGCCCTTCCAGTTGATCTGCGCGTACTGCGGCAGCTCTTCGCGGGTGACCTGCTGCGCCCAGGCGATGGCCTCGCCCAGCGGGTAGCCCGGTGCCAGGCCGGCGCTGATGGTGATCGAGCGCAGACGGTTGAAGCGGTTCAGCGTGCCCGCTTCGGCCACTTCGCTCAGGGTGACCAGGTTGGACAGCGGCACCAGCTCGCCCGAGTTGGCGCGAACGCGGATGGCGGCCAGGTCGGCCGGCGTGGCACGGCCATCGCGGCCGGCCTGCACCAGTACGTCGTACTCTTCGCCGTTGTCGACGAAGGTGGTGACGCGGCGCGAGCCCATCATGGTTTCCAGCGCAGAGCCAATCGCGGTGACCGGCACGCCCAGATCCGCCGCACGCTGGCGGTCGATGTTCACCCGCATCTGCGGGCGGGTTTCCTTGTAGTCCGAATCGGGGCCGACCAGGCCGGGGTTGTCGGCCATACGCAGCAGGATGCGGTCACGCCACTGCGCGATTTCTGCATATTCCGGGCCACCCAGCACGATCTGGAACGGCTGGCCGCCACTGCGCACCAGGCCACCACCGACCTGGGTGCGCACGCGCACGCCGCGCAGGGTGTCCAGTTCCTTCTGCAGATCATTGGCTACGTCCACGGTGTTTTCGCTGCGCTGGCGCCACGGCTGCAGGAACACGCTGACGCGGCCGGTGTGCATTTCCTCGCTGGCACCGAAGCCACCGGGCACGCGCGGGTTGGCGCGGGCGATGGTCTTGTCCGCACCTACGTGCGGCGCCAACAGGGCCTCGACCTGCTGCACCTGCTGCACGGTGTAGTCGTAGCCGGCGCCTTCCGGGCCATCGATCATGATCTGGAACGAACCACGATCCTCGGCAGGGGCCAGTTCCGAAGGCAGTATCTTCATCAGGCCCCAGCTGGCGGCCAGTGCCAGCACCATCACCACCAGGTAGATCCAGGTGCGGTCGACATGGTGGTCGAGCACGCGACCGTAGCCCGATGCCAGACGTTCCAGATTGCGGTTGATGAAACCATGCAGGCCGCGCGGTGCCTGGCCGGTATGCGGCTTGAGCAGCTTGGAGGCCATCATCGGGGTCAGCGTCAGCGCGACGAACGCCGACAGTGCCACGGCAGCGGCCAGTGCCACCGCCAGTTCGCGGAACAGGCGGCCGGTATTGCCTTCCAGGAAACCGACCGGCAGGAACACCGCCACCAGCACCGCCGTGGTGGCGATGACCGCGAAGGCCACCTGGGTGGTGCCGCGCTTGGAGGCGACCAGCGGCGGTTCGCCCAGATCGATGCGACGCTGCACGTTTTCCACCACCACGATGGCATCGTCCACCACCAGGCCGATACACAGCACCAGCGCCAGCAGGGTGAGCAGGTTGATGGAGAAGCCGAAGGCATACAGCGCGATGAACGCGGCGACCAGGCACACCGGCACCGTGACCGCAGGAATCAGCGCCGCGCGGAAACTGCCCAGGAACAGCCAGATGACCGCCAGCACCAGCAGCATCGCTTCGACCAGGGTCGCGTAGACGCGATCAACGGCCGCTTCGATGAAGGTCGTGTTGTCGAAGGTCACCACGATCTGCGTGCCTTCGGGCAGCGTCGCGGCGACTTTTTCTGCCTCAGCGCGTGCGGCGCGGGCCACATCCAGCGAGTTGGCGGTGGAGGTCTTGACGATGCCCAGGCCGACGCCCGGTTCACCGTTGCTGCGGAAGTAGGCACGGCGTTCGGCTGACGCCAGCTCGATCTTGGCCACATCGCCCATGCGCACCACGTAACCGTCGCTGCCCTTGCCCAGCGGGATGGTGGCGAAATCCTCCGGCTTCACATAGTTGCGTTCAACGCGGAGGGTGAAATCGCGGTCGGTCGATTCGATGCGGCCGGCCGGCAGTTCAACGTTCTCGTTGCGCAGCGCGGCTTCCACATCGCCGGTGGTCAGGCCGCGGGCAGCCAGCTGGTCGCGGTCCAGCCAGATGCGCATGGCATAGCGCTGGCGGCCACCGATGCGTACCTGGGCCACGCCGTCCAGGCTGGAAAAACGGTCGACCACGTAGCGGTCAGCGTAGTCGCTCAGTTCCAGCGTGTCCATGGTGGTGGAGGACATGTTGAACCAGATGATCGGATCGGCATCGCTTTCGACCTTGGCGATTTCCGGCGGGCGCGCCTCTTCGGGCATGCGGTCGGCCACGCGGCTGACCGCATCGCGCACGTCGTTGGCGGCCGCTTCGATATCGCGGTTGGAAGTGAATTCGATGCTGACCTGCGAGCGGCCGTTGGTGCTGCGCGCATTGATGGTATCGATGCCTTCGATGCCCGCCAGCGCATCTTCCAGCACCTGGGTGACACGGCTTTCGATGACTGCTGCCGAGGCACCGGTGTAATCCACCGACACCGAGACGATGGGCGGATCGATGGCAGGCAGCTCGCGCAGGGTCAGGCGGGTGAAGGACATGATGCCCAGCACCAGCAGCAGCAGGCTCATCACCACGGCAAACACCGGCCGCTGGATGGAGATGTCGGACAGCTTCATCCGCCGTTGCCCTCAGCCGGTGCTGCGACCGGTGCCTTGGCCGGTGCGGTGCCGGTGGCCGGCGCGGCGTTGGTCGCGGCGATCTTCAGGCCGGCGCGCAGCTTGCCGGTGCCATCCACCACGATGCGCTCGCCGCCCTGCAGGCCCTGACGGATCTCGACCACACCGGCTCGGCGCGCACCGGTGGTCACGTCCACGCGTTCAACGGTGTCGTCGGCCTTGATGCGGTAAACGAAGGTATCGCGGCCAACCTGCACCACTGCGATTTCCGGCACCACCAGTGCCGGGCGCTCCGGGCGGAACAGGCGTACGTCCAGCAGCATGCCCGGGCGCAGCGCGTGGTCGGCGTTGCCGAAGTCGGCGCGCACGGTCACCGCGCGGGTGGCCGGATCGATGCGCGCATCGACGGTGGTCACTTCGCCTTCGAAGGTGCGGCCCGGCCAGGCCACGCTGGTGGCGCTGACCTTGTCGCCGGTCGAGAGCGCAGCCATTTCCACTTCCGGCACCTGGAAATCGACGTGCATGCGTTCGATGTCATCGAGGGTGGCGATGACCGTGGTCGGGGTCAGCAGCGTACCGGGGCTGACCTGACGGATGCCCAGCACCCCGGCGAACGGCGCGCGCACGCGGCGGTCACCGATGTCGGCCTGCATCTGCGCCACGCGCGCCTCGGCCGCATCGCGGATCGACTTCTGGGTATCCAGCGTGGCGCTGGAGACCAGGCGCTGGGTGGCCAGTTCGCGCTGGCGCTTGTACAACTGGTCGGCTTCATGGAAGGTCGCCTGCGCCTGCACCAGCGCCGCTTCCTGGGCCTGCCCGCGCAGGGTCACCAGAGGCGCGCCGGCGGCGACCTGCTGGCCGCTTTCGAAGTGCACGCGTTCGACGATCTCGCTGACCTTGGCGGTGACGCTGATGGATTCACGGGCCTTGGCCGTGCCCAGCGCCTGCAGGGTGTCATTCCACTGCGAGGGCTGAACCACCTGCGCGGTGACCGGCACCGCTTCGCCCTGCCGACGCGCGGCGGCCTCCTGTTTGCCTGCGCACCCGGCCAGGACGGCCAGGCACAGGCCAAGGGCCAGGGGCGAAGCGATGCGAGCGAACATGAAAGGTCCTGGGTGATCCACGGCCGCCGAGTGTAGGCAAGGGCCTGCGAAGACGATATGTGCCAAGCGTTTACCGGCCTGGAAAGGGCCACGCGGTAGCGCCATGAAGCCCTTCCGTGCAAGGCTCGCCGGGGCGGTGTCGGCGTATGTCGGGATGTATCCAGAGGCACCTTGTCGTGCATTGTCATCGTACAGTCGAGGCTGCTTGGCAGAGGGCGCCAGGCAGGGGTCGGCCCTGGCGGGGTCCGGCCCTGTTTTTTTGTCCCGGCAGGGCTTGCAGCCCTGCACCTGCAGAAGCCAGAGCCAGAGCAACAGCAGAAGCTGCTTCCCTGAGGGGAGTCGGGGTGGGTCCGGTTGAGGGGGACGCTGCAAGTACGTCCCTGTAAGCTCGGTCGCCGCATCCATGCGGCTCACGCCCCCTCAACCGGACCCACCCCGCCTTCGACAGTTTCCCGCGAGCTGTCGGAACGGCCTTCTGCTCTGGTGGGTGCCGACCGTTGGTCGGCACGGATGAATTCATTCGATATCTGACAGATTTCATCCACGCATGGCGTGGATCTACTCCGACCCCATTTGAATCTCGATATCTGACAGATGTGCCGACCACCGGTCGGCACCCACCAACAGCCGCCGGCCAACTGTCGAAGGCGGGGCGGTGTCGGATTGCGGGGTGTCCGCGGCATGGATGCCGCGGCCAAGCTTACACGGACGTACTTGCGGCGTCCCCGCAATCCGACACCGCCCCGCCAACCCACGGATCGCCCGCTGTTGCCTTTGACGTTGACGTTGACGTCAGCAGGTGCAGGGCTGCAAGCCCTGCCGAAAACCCCACCCTCAGACCGTGATGGTCTGGGTCAGCGATTCCCATGTCGGCGGCAGCGGCCACGCGGCGGCCTGGTTGCCGTCCAGCACCCGTCGCAGGTCACGCGGATCGATCTGCGGTGCCAGCACGTGCACCAGCTCCAGCGCGTAATCGCGCAGCACCCGGTCGCGCGGCAGCACCGCCCAGGCAATGCACTCGTTGATCGGCTCCGGTGCCGGCCACGCGCGCAGGTCTTCATCGTTTGAACTGACCGCCATCTCGGCCAGCAGTCCCACGCCCAGGCCCGTGCGCACATAGGTCTTGATCAGGTCGGCATCCAGCGCGGTGAGCGCCAGATCCGGCACCAGCCCGTTGGCCGCGAAGGCGCGCTGCAGCGAGGAACTGGGCCGGGTGGACGATTCGTAGCTGATCAGTGGCTGGCGGGACAACGCGGCCAGGTCCGGCGCGCGGCCGGCGCGGTCCAGCGGGTGGCCCTTGGGCACCACCACCAGCCGCCGCCAGCGGAACAGTGGCACGGCGATGCCATCGGTCGGTTCGCCACCGGCGGTGCTGATGATCGCGATATCAGCATCCCCCTGGTTCAGCCGGTCCAGCGCATCGGCCTCACCGGCCTGCTGCAGGTGCACGCTCACCTGCGGGTAGGCCTGCTTGATCGCCGCCACTGCCGGCGGCAGTACGAAGCGCGCCTGGGTGTGGGTGGTGGTCAGGATCAGCTGGCCCTGGCTCTCGCGCCGCTGGTTGGCAGCATACGTGCGGATGTTGTTGGCCTCGGCCAGCACCGCACGGGCCCGGGAAATCACTTCGGTTCCGGCCGGGGTGACCGATTCCAGGCTTCGCCCCTTGCGCACGAACAGCAGGAAGCCCAGTTCGTCCTCCAATTGCTTGAGCTGCTTGGACAGACCGGGCTGGGTGGCATGCACGCGCGAGGCCGCGAGCGTGATGTTCATCTCGGCGTCGGCGATGGCGACCAGATAGCGCAGCTGGGTAAGCGTCATGGCGGGCGGGGGCGCAGGGGCGGAGGTCCACTCTAGGGTCTATTACCGTCACCAGCTTATAACCAAAGGTTGTTTAAGAAAGGCATCTGGTCATTTCCGGGCGTCATATGCCGGCGCTACGGTCAGCCGGCAGCCGCTGGCCCGAAGGCCAGCCTCCCCCCTTCCGCCCGCCGGCTCCCGGCGCGGCCTGCCTCCGGAGCGCATCCATGGCCCTGTACGACTCCATTCTCGACACCGTCGGCAACACCCCCATCGTCAAACTGCAGCGCCTGGCCCCACAGGGCGTCACGCTGTACGCCAAGGTCGAGTCGTTCAACCCTGGCGGCTCGGTCAAGGACCGCCTCGCACTGGCCATCATCCTCGACGCCGAGGCGCGCGGCCTGCTCAAGCCCGGCGACACGATCGTGGAAGCCACCTCAGGCAACACCGGTGTGGCCCTGGCCATGGTCGCCGCCGCGCGCGGCTACAAGTTCGTGGCCACCATGGTCGAGACCTTCTCGGTCGAGCGCCGCAAGCTGATGCGCGCCTATGGCGCCAAGGTCATCCTGACCCCGGCTGCCGAGCGTGGCAGCGGCATGGTGCGCAAGGCGCGCGAACTGGCCGAACAGCACGGCTGGTTCCTGGCCAGCCAGTTCGCCAACCCGGCCAACCCGGCCTACCACCGCAACACCACCGCGGCGGAGATCCTGCGCGACTTCGCCGGCAAGCGCCTGGACTACTTCGTCAGCGGTTGGGGCACGGGCGGCACGCTCACCGGGGTGGGCGAGGTACTGAAGGTTGCCCGCCCGCAGACCCGCATTGTCGCCACCGAACCGGCCGGCGCGGCCCTGCTCAAGGGCGATGACTGGAAGCCGCACAAGATCCAGGGCTGGACCCCGGATTTCGTGCCGGACGTGCTCAACCGCGACGTGGTGGATGAACTGCTCACCGTCGAGGATGACCACGCCATCGCCACGGCGCGCCGGCTGGCGGCCGAGGAAGGCATCTTTGTCGGCATCTCCGCTGGCGCCACCGTGGCCAGCGCACTGGACGTAGCGGCCCGCGCCGAGCCGGGTTCGGTGATCCTGGCGATGCTGCCGGACACCGGTGAACGCTACTTCTCCACGCCGCTGTTTGCGGATGTGAACGAAGGTTCCGACGACGACTGGCTGGCCGGCCTGCCGTAAGCCGCCCGCACGCGCGTCACTCCACGGTAGCGCCGGGCCATGCCCGGCGCTTTCGTTTTCCGCCGGGCATGGCCCAGCGCTAGCACTTCAGCCTGCGTGAAGGTGACTGCCGCCATCGTGCCTGAAGGTCGTAATCGCAGCGCGTGAGACGGTCATGACGCAGCATCGATGCCCTCTCCACTACGGTGGGTGCAGCCAGCGCGGGCACGGCGCGCAACAACAACAGGCAGGAGACGGACGCATGAAGATCGAAGTGTGGCAGGGCGACATCACGACCCTGGCGGTGGATGCGATCGTCAACGCGGCCAACGAAACCCTGCTCGGCGGGGGCGGCGTGGACGGCGCCATCCATCGCGCCGCCGGGCCGGAGCTGCTGGCCGAATGCGAGCGCCTGCCGGAACTGCGGCCAGGCGTGCGCTGCCCGACCGGCGAAGTACGTGCCACCGACGCCTACGCACTGCCGGCGCGGCATGTGCTGCATACCGTCGGCCCGGTCTGGCATGACGGCCAGCGTGACGAACCAGCACTGCTGGCCAACTGCTACTGGAAATCGCTGCAGCTTGCGGAATCACTGGGCGTGCAGTCGATCGCGTTCCCGGCCATCAGCTGTGGCGTCTACGGTTACCCGCTGTACCAGGCCGCGCAGGTGGCAGTGACCGAGACGCTGGCGTGGCAGCGCAGCCATGCGCAGCCGATGCGTATCGTGCTGGTCGCTTTCAACACCGCAACGGCCAAGGCATACCAGCAGGCGCTGGCTGCAGCCGGCCAAGCGATGGAGGCCGAACGCATCCTGCCGCTGCCGCCGGTGGGTGATGCGGGGTTCGCTGCGGCGCATTGAGGCGCGCTGCCTTGATGCGTGGACGCCGCAGGTGACCGCGCATCCACGCATGGCGTGGATCTACTGCATCCACGCATGGCGTGGATCTACTGCATTCCTGCATGGCGTGGATTTACCGCACGGTGCCGCCATCGCGGGCGGGGGCATCGGCGGTCGCTTCGCTGCGCTGGACATCCAACGTGAACGCACCGGTGTCCTCGTCACTCAAGCCGCTGACGTTCAGCGTGTAACGGCCGGGCTGCAGCGCCAGGTGGATACGTGAATCGGTGCCCTCGCCGTCCTCGTCGTCATCGTTCTCGACGTCCTGGCCCTCACCCGTCAGCGACAGCACGGTGTCGAACACATCCGAACGCAGGTCGATGGCGTACAGGCGGGCGGTGTCCACCTGCAGGGTGTAATCCTGTGAGGTGTCCAGCAGCAGATCGGAAATGCGACCGGTGTTGGTGATCGGCGTGCCATCGTGGGGCTTGAGCACTTCCGCACGCAGGCGGAAGGGGCCGAACGCACCGGCGCCATCGGCGCTCACCGCAACCTGGTAGAGGCCACGGCCAGGTGCACGGAATGCCACCGCGGCATCACTGCTCTCGTAGCCGGTGCGGCTGTGGGCCACCACGTTGCCGTCGCTGAAGACCGTGATCGTGCCAGCAAGCGCTCCGATCAGCGTGATGCCGACGCGCTGCTGGTCTTCCAGGGAGATCTGGTAAAGCTGGTAGCGGCTGCCGTCGTTGAAATTGATGCCGCTGCGCGCAGTGATTTCGCCGGACACAGGCGTGTCGAACTGCAGGACCGGCACGACAGCCGACGGCTGAACAACGTCGATGCGGTCGCAGCCTGCCACGGACAACACCGTGGCAATGGCAAGGCCGATTGCAGTGGTACGCATTGAGGATCTCCCTGGCCTTCGCGGATACCCCTTGCGCACAGGCCCCGCGCAAGGAAGGGCAACGATACCGCCACAAGCAGACGCCGGCATGAGGCCGGCGTCTGCAGTGTCACCTCATACGGGGAAGAGGACGGCTCAGCCGTTCCACTTGCCCAGTGCGGCCAGGCCGTTGTCCTTGGCACGTTCGTACACGGTCTTCTGGGCAGCGGCGTAGTTGCCCTTCATGTCCTTGGCCCACAGCTTCAGCGCGGCCTGCTGCATGGCGCGGCCGTAGGAGAAGCTCAGCGGCCACGGCAGGTTGCCCAGCTGGTTCATCGCGTTCAGGTGCTCGGTCGACTGCTCGTCGCTCTGGCCACCGGACAGGAACACCACGCCCGGCAGGATGGCCGGCACGGTGCTCTTGAGGCACATCACGGTCGATTCGGCCACTTCCTCGACGTCGGCCTGCTCATCGCAGCCCTTGCCGGAGATGACCATCGAGGCCTTTAGGATGGTGCCTTCCAGCAGCACGTTCTGCTGGTACAGGGCGTCGAACAGCGAACGCAGGGTGGCTTCGGTGACTTCGTAGCAGGTCTCGATGTCGTGGTCGCCATCCATGATGACTTCCGGTTCGACCATCGGCACCAGGCCGCATTCCTGGCACAGGGCGGCATAACGGGCCAGCGCATGGGCATTGGACTCTATGCAGGTGCCCGACGGGGTGTTGTCACCGATGTTGATGACCGCACGCCACTTGGCGAAGCGCGCACCCAGCTTGTAGTACTCCTGCAGGCGCTCGCGCAGGCCGTCGAGGCCTTCGGTGACCAGCTCGCCCGGGCAGCCGGCCAGCGGGTGTGCGCCCTTGTCCACCTTGATGCCCGGAATCATGCCGTGGTCGGCCATGTACTTGGCGAACGGCACGCCGTCCTTGGTCGACTGGCGGATGGTTTCGTCGTACAGGATGGCGCCGGAAATGTGCTCGTTGAGCTTCGGCGTGGTCAGCAGCAGCTCGCGGTAGGCACGACGGTTTTCCTCGGTGTTCTCGATACCGACGCCGGCGAAACGCTTGGCGATGGTAGCGGTGGATTCGTCGATCGCGATGATGCCCTTGCCCGGGGCGACCATGGCCTGGGCGGTTTCAGCCAGCTGTTCGATGCTCATGTATTTCCTGTGGCGGGTGCGGGAAAAACGTAAGTATAGCCCCGCTGCCCGTTGCCTCGCCGTGGAGGACAGGATGGAAACGCTTCCATGTCTGCGCAGGACAGAGAATGTCCTGCGGCACGGGGTCAGACCCCCTTCGGGGATCCGACCCCGGGTCGGCAACGCCGGCCCGATACCGACAGGGTTGCCTCAGAGGTCGCCCAGGCCGCTGGCACGGCCGTCCTGGCCCACTTCCAGCAGGCGCAGGGTGTTGGTGGCGCCATGGGTTTCCATGTGCTCGCCGCTGGTGAACACCACGCGGTCACCGGCCTGCAGCAGCTTCGATTCCACCAGCAGGCGGATACTGCCGCGCGCGGCTTCGCGCGGGGTCAGGCCGCGGCTGTCGAAGTTGATCGGGTACACATCGCGCATCAGCGCCATCTGGCGACGGGCGCCGTCATGGCGGGTGACCGCGAACACCGGGGCCTTGGCGCGGAAACGCGACAGGTAACGCGCAGTACCACCGGATTCGGTCATCGCCACGATGGCGCGCACGCCCACGTGCTGGGACAGGAACATGGTGGCCATGGCGATGGCCTGGTCGGCACGTTCCAGGTTGCGCGGCGAAGCGTTGAAGTCGGTCTCGGTCTGGAACTGGCGCTCGGCACCCAGGCAGATGCGGGCCATGGCTTCGACCGCCTTCACCGGGTAGGCACCGGCGGCGGTTTCGGCCGACAGCATCACCGCATCGGTACCGTCGATGACCGAGTTGGCCACATCCAGCACTTCGGCGCGGGTCGGGATCGGGCTTTCCACCATCGACTGCAGCATCTGCGTGGCGGTGATCACCACCTTGTTCTGCGCCAGCGCGGCCTTGATGATCTTTTTCTGCAGGCCCGGCAGCTCGGCATCGCCGATTTCCACGCCAAGGTCGCCACGGGCCACCATCACCACGTCACTGGCTTCGACGATCTCTTCCAGGTTCTCGATGGCTTCGGTGCGCTCGATCTTGGACACCAGCGCGGCGTAGCAGCCGTGCGATTCGGCGATCTCACGGGCATCGTTCATGTCCTGCGCGTTGCGGCAGAAGGACACGGCGATGAAGTCGACGCCGATCTTGGCGACGATGCCGATCAGTTCCTTGTCACGCTCGGTCAGCGCGCCCAGCGACAGGCCACCGCCCTGCTTGTTCAGGCCCTTGCGATCGGACAGCGCGCCGTCGTTGAGCACGGTGTTGACGATGCGCTCGCCCTGCACTTCAACCACCTGCAGCTGCATCAGGCCATCGTCGAGCAGCAGCACATCGCCCGGGCCCACGTCCTGCGGCAGGCCCAGGTAGCTCACGCCCACCTGGGTGGCATCGCCCGGACCTGCGTTTTCACTGGCGATCAGGTCGAAGCGGTCACCGGCCTTCAGGTATACCTTGCCTTCGGCAAAGCGCTCGATACGGATCTTCGGGCCGGGCAGATCGGCCAGGATGCCCACTTCCACGCCCACGCGGGCGGCGGCGGCGCGCACATCGGCGGCACGCTTGGCCTGGCCGGACGGGTCACCGTGGCTGAAGTTGAGGCGCACCACGTTTACGCCGGCGCGGAACAGATCCTCCAGCACGCCCGGCGGGTCGGTCGCCGGACCGAGGGTGGCTAGGATCTTGGTGCGACGCTGACGCTCGAACATGGTGGATGGGCCTCTCCCGTTAAAGGTGGGAAATTAGCACATCCTTCACGCCCCATGTATACGGTTACAGCCTTGTGGCGCCTGACTCTGCGGGACATCGTACGGACATGTTCCGGACATCGTCCGGTCCGCGCGTGCGCGGCGCCCGCCGGGCATGGCCCGGCGCTACCTGTCGACCTGCCCCGGTAGCGCGGGGCCATGCCCGGCGACCAGGAGCGCCACAGGTCAGGCCAGCAGGGCCAGCAACTGCGCCGGTTCGCGGGCCAGATGGCCGGCCCCCGCTCCGGTCAACTCGGCTTCGCCGCCGAAGCCCCATAGCACGCCGACATTACGCAGACCGTGGTGGCGCGCGCCTTCGATGTCCATGCGGCGGTCGCCGATCATCCAGCACTGCGCCGGGTCCAGCTGCAGACGCTGCAGCGCCTCGGCCACCAGTTGCGGCTTGCTGCTGCGCGACCCGTCCGGGGTCGAACCAATCACATCCTCGAACAGCCCGCCAAATGGCAGGTGTTCAACGATACGGCGTGCGTGCGGTTCGTTCTTGGCCGTGACGACGGCCAGGCGATGGCCGCGACCGTGCAGCGCGCGGACGGTGGCTTCGATGTCCGGGTAGATCGTGTGATCGCGCCAGCCCTCACGGTCGAAGCGCTCACGGTAGAAGGCCACGGCCTGCTCCACCCGCACCGCGTCGCCGAACAGCGGGGTGAAGGTCGTGCGCAGCGACGGCCCGATCCAGCCCAGCAGCGTTTCCTGCGGCGGCACCGGCTGGCCCATCTTCTGCAATGCATAGGCGATGCACGTGGTGATACCCACTTCCGAATCGATCAGGGTGCCGTCCATGTCGAAGAAGAGCGTTGCGCGCCCTTCTCCGTCAGCGCGCAGCCCGGCGCTCATGCGCCGCGCGCGGCCAGCGCAGCCACCGCCGGCAGGGGCTTGCCTTCCAGGAATTCCAGGAACGCGCCGCCACCGGTGGAGATGTAGCTGACATCGCCGGCGATATCGAACTTGTCCACCGCTGCCAGCGTGTCGCCACCACCGGCAATGGAGAACGCGCGGGAGCTGGCGATGGCACGGGCCAGCGCTTCGGTGCCCTTGCTGAAGGCTTCGAATTCGAACACGCCGACCGGGCCGTTCCAGACCACGGTGCCGGCCTTTTCGATCAACTGCGCGTACTGCGCGGCGGTCTGCGGGCCGATGTCCAGGATCAGATCATCGTCGGCCACGGCATCGACGGCCTTCACTTCAGCGGCGGCATCGGGCAGGAACTGCTTGGCGGTGACCACGTCCACCGGCAGCGGAATGTCGGCGCCACGCGCCTTGGCATCGGCCACGATCTTCTTCGCGGTATCCAGCAGGTCCGGTTCGTACAGCGACTTGCCCACCTTGTAGCCGGCCGCGGCGATGAAGGTGTTGGCAATGCCACCACCGACGATCAGCTGGTCGACCTTGCCCACCAGATTGGCCAGCAGTTCCAGCTTGGTGCTGACCTTGCTGCCGGCCACGATGGCCAGAAGCGGCTTGGCCGGGGCGTCCAGCGCCTGCGCCAGTGCATCCAGCTCGGCCATCAGCAGCGGGCCACCGGCAGCCACCGGGGCGAAGCGGATGACGCCGTGGGTGGAGGCCTGGGCGCGGTGCGCAGTACCGAAGGCATCCATCACGAACACGTCGCACAGCGCAGCGTACTTCTTCGACAGGGCTTCATCGTCCTTGCCCTCGCCAACGTTCATGCGGCAGTTTTCCAGCAGCACCAGCTGGCCCGGCTGCACATCGACACCATCAACCCAGTCGCGCACCAGCGGAACCTCGCGGCCCAGCAGTTCGGACAGGCGTGCGGCGACCGGTGCCAGCGAATCGGCTTCGCTCCACACGCCTTCCTTCGGGCGGCCCAGGTGCGAGGTGACCATCACGGCAGCCCCCTGCTCCAGTGCGCGCTTGAGCGTTGGCAGCGAAGCGGTGATGCGCTGTTCGGAGGTGATGCGGCCATTCTCGATCGGCACGTTCAGATCCTGGCGGATCAGCACGCGCTTGCCGGAGAGGTCGAGGTCGGTCATGCGGACGATGGACATGGGCAACTCTTTGGCTCGGGGACAGGACGCCGGTGTACGGCAGACGGGCATTGTATCGGGTGGCGATGGCGGGAGGGCCGATGCCTGCGGCAGGCAGCGGCGTACAGCAACAGCAACAGCAACAGCAACAGCAACAGCCAAAGCCAAAGCGCTGGCGCTTCGTGGTACTTGGGGTGGGCCGGGGTGGTGTGGGATGGCAGGGGACGCCGTAAACCCATCCCTGGGGGCTTGGTCGCCGCTTGCCCATGTGCGCTGTCCTGCGCACACGGCAAGACCGGGGTCGGGCGTCCTGCCCAACCCGCCCGAGGCATGCCTCGGGCCCATGCGGCTCACACCCCTGCCATCCCACACCACCCCGGCCTCGACAGGCTCATGAGGCGGAGCGGAGGGCAAAGACAAGAGCGTTTTCTGATGTCGGATGGAGAAAGATGGGGTCAGATCCGTTTTCGTGCGGGAAACGGATCTGACCTCGCAGCGAGTGCGCGTAGCGCGCGACCCGCTATTGCTCTTCTTTTTTCTTTTACGTGGGTGGGCGCACACGGAACCTGTCAGAGGTCGGGCGGGTGGGCTGGGCAGGGGTGTCCGCGGCATGGATGCCGCGGCCAAGCCTACAGGGACGTACTTGCGGCGTCCCCTGCCCAGCCCACCCGCCCGACCAAGCGCATGAATCGCGTTTTGCGTCCACCCACGAGGGGCTGCGCCGTTCGCAGGCACCTACGCCGAAGGCGCGGGCTTCTGCCGCAGCAGGCTGACCGCCAGGCCACCCACCACCAGTACACCCAGGCCCAGCAGCGCCCACAGCAACCACGACTTCCAGTCGTGCTGCGGCTTCAGCGCGGCATCGCCGGCCAGCGTCTCCGGGGCGCCTTCCAGCCGCGCCAGCGTCGGCTGCCACGCCGGGTCGTTGCGCTGGCGCAGTTCCTCGATCAGCACCGCGATCGGCGCCTCGGCGCGACGTGCTGTGGCGCTGCCCACGGCCAGCGCATACGGCGCCGCGCCCTGGCTCAGGAACACCATCACTTCCGGCTGGTAGCCCAGGCGCAGGGTCGGTGCGGTGGCCGTTTCCACCGGGCTGGCCACCAGCTTCCAGTAACGGTCACGCCAGATGCCGCCCAAGCGCTGCGCGGCCGACTGCTGGCGTTGGCCGGGGGCGCCCTGCTGCACCTGGTAGGCAATCCACGGTGCGCTGCGGCGCTGCCATTCGGCTGCCGGGTCATCGCGGCTGTACAGCGTCCACTGCACCAGGCTGTTGTCGGTGCTGGCCACATCGGCCTTGCTGACCGGGAAACGACCGTCCAGCTCAAAGGTGTACTCGCCCTGGCCGGTCGCCGTGGGTTCCAGCGACAGCCATTCCCACGGCACCGTCGCCGGGGCCGGCGGCAGTTCGGCCAGCACGCTGCGCAGGGTCGGCAGGCGCGCCTCGCCCTGCGGCAGCACGCGCAGGTAGCGCGCGCTGCCCTCCACCTGCAGGCGGCGCTGCAGCAGGCGCTTGCCGGCGCGCTGCAGATCCACCAACGGCACATCGCGCGCAACCGCCCGCCAGTGCTGCAGGTCGTCGCTGGCATCCAGCTGCACCTGCGCCTGCAGCGGCTGCCCGCTGTCGGCCCAGTCCAGCACCAGCGCCGCCACCGGCTGCTGGCCCATCACGCTGGCATCGATCAGCCAGCCACCCTGCCCGTTCGCGCTGGCACCCGCACCGGTGCCCACGCGCGCTTCAACCCGGCGTACGCGGCCATCGGTATCGCGCTCGGTCAGCAACTGCAGATCGTTGCGCTGCGCCTCGGCCAACGGCGGCAGTGCGAACCACGGCAGATCGCGCTGCACCGGGGGCTGCGCCAGTGGCTGGTCCGGTGCCAGCAACGCCGAAGGCAGCGCCTGGCCGGCGGCGTTGAATACCTGCAGATCGCCCAGGTCGGCACGGCCGGCGCGGCGGTAGATGGCCGGTTCCAGCACCACGCGGTACGCGCCCGACTGGGCGCTGGACAGGCTCAACGGCCACTGTTCGGCGTAGTGCGCGCGGTAGTCGGTGGCCTGCGCGGATGCCACGCCGGCCAGCGCCAGCAACATCGGCAGCAGTGCCGTGCTCCACTTCTTCATGGGGTGTCCTCGACGGGAGGCGCAGCAGCAGGGGGCGCTGGCGCCAGGTAGCCCACGACCGTGCAGAGCAGGCCATAGGCAATGAACGATGCGATGCCCAGCAGATTGCCCAGGTGCTGGCGGTCGATCAGCACCAGCTTGGCCAGGACCACGGCCATCAGCACGGCGCCGACCTTCCACAGCACACGCTGGCCACGGCGCGAGCCCCAGACCCAGGCGATCACGCCCAGCACGCTCCACAGCACGGTGAGGCTGGTCTGGGCCAGGCTTTCGCGGGCCATGGACGGTGCCCAGGCCACGCCCCCCCACTGGTGCACGCTGTGCAGCACGGTGCTGGTGAGGGCGATGAAACCGCCCAGCGCCAATACCGGCACGCGCAGGCGCTGCAGCGTTGCCGGCGCCTGGCCACTGAACAGCCAGCGCGCGGCCAGCAGCAGGCTCAGCCACTGCGCCAGCTCGGCCGGATTGAGCACCGGCAGCCAGGGCAGCGGCATGGCGTCGCCGGCCAGGCTGATGCCGATCCCCCAGGCGCAGCCCAGCACGCCGAACACCACGCTCTGCAGCGCGATGCGCGCCGCATCGAAGGCGTCACCCAGCGGCCAGCGCAACCACGTCCAGCGCCACATCGAGAATGCCGCCAGCAGCAGCCACGGCAGGGTCACCAGCAGTGCAGTCCAGCCCTGCGCCAGCTGCGCGGCATCGCCGCCCCACAGCGCAAGCAGCGACAACAACGACGGCCACAGCAACCACCACAGGAACTGGGCGATACGGGCCACGCCGTCGCCACCTTGGCGCAGGCACAGCAGCGTACGCACGCCCAGCACCGCAAACACCGCCCAGCCCAGCGCACCGTAGCCGGCAAACGGCTGCTGGTGTGCATCGCTCTGCAACAGCGCCAGCGGGAAGGCCGTCGCCAGCATCAGCAGCGCGGTCATGCCCAGCGCACGCGCTGGCTGCCGACACTGCACCTCGGCAGCCAGCCAAGCGGTCACCGCCGCCAGCACCAGCAGGGCATCGGCCTTTGCGGCGTGCTCGATGAAGCGGACGATTTCATGGACAAAGCCGCCCAGCCACCACAGCAGGCCCCACAGGTAATAGACCAAGGCCACATCATGCCGCGCGCGGCGCTGGTAGCTCCAGGCACTGGCGAAGCCGGCCACGGCCAGCAGCAGCGCGCCGACGGCGGTGGCGTTGAGCAGGAACCGGGTGTCGCCATGCCAGTGGTCGGCGCCCACCACGAAGGCGAACGCAGCACCGAGCTGCAGCAACGCGGCAGCCACCTGCGGCAGCCAGCGCTTCTGCCGCAGCCCCAGCCACGCCAGGCCGGCACCTTCCAGCGCGAACACCGCGCCGGTGGCACGCGCCGACAGCGCCAGCGGCACCGCGAGGGTGGCAAAACCCACCGCCAGCACCGCGTGCGACTGCGCCAGCACGCTGTACGACGCGCGATGGATCAGCGCACGTGCCAGCAACGCATAGACCGCCGCCAGGCCCAGCGCGCACAGCGCCAGCGTCATCGGCTGCTCGTGCAGCATGCCGGCCTGCAGCGAAAACGCGATCAGCGGCGTGCCGAACACCAGGCTGCCATCGACCAGATCGCGGCGTTCGGCCGGCTGGCGGCGCGCGTACAACAGCGGAATCAGCAGGTAGAAGGCGAAGAACAGCAGCAGGAACGGTTCGGTGCTGGCGAACTTGTCCGCGCGGTACTGCAGGACGCCCCAGAACGTGCCGATGCCAAAGGTAAAAGCAAAGCCCAGCAGGTTGAGCGCGCGCCATGGGCGGAACCAGGCGATGGCGAAAATGCCCGCATTGAGCACCGCGTAATAGCTGAACAGGCCCACGTGGTTGCCGCTGCCGGTGGACAGCCACAGCGGCGCCATGAAACCGGCGAGGATGCCCAGCACTGCCAGCGTGCGCGAGTTCTGCACCACGGCCAGCACGCACAGGCCCGCCACCAGCAGGATCGAGCTGGCGAAGGCGAAGCCGGGAGTGATGAGTTCGAAGCGTTTGAACGCCGCGAAGATGGTCAGCAGCAGCACGCCGATGGCGCCGCCCTGCAGGGCCAGCGCGAACAACCGGCGGCGTTCGCGCTGGTGCCAGCCGAAGCCCAGCAGGCCAAGCGCGCCGACGGTGATCGCGGCCAGGCGCAGTTCGATCGGCAGCACCAGCCAGCCCTGGTCGCTGACGTACTTCAACAACGCGGCGACGCCGGCCAGCAACACCAGCATGCCGATCTTCACCGGCACGTTGCCTTCGGTGAACCAGCGTTTGACCGCGCCGATGCCACGCTCGATGAAATTCGGCAATGCCGGTTCGGCCGGCAGCGGTGGCGCCACCGGTACCGGCGTGACGGGACGGGACGCAGGCGTCTGCGCGAGCGGGGCTTCAGGCGCCGGCGGCTGCGGCGGTTGTGGTGTCGCCGCCGCAACCGGCCGCAGGAACGGGGGATCGGCACTGGCCGAAGGCGTCACCACCGGCCGAGCAGGCGCCGCTTCGGTGGCGGTGGTCGCAGCGGCCCGCCGGGAGGCAGGCGCGGATGCCAGCGCGCTTTCCAGCGCCGCGACGCGGCGGCGCAGGCCGGCGATCATGACCAGCGCCACCACCAGCAACAGCGGGATGCCCAGCAGGACCAGTACGACCAGGGCGATCAGAGCTTCCATTGCGTGCTTCCATTGCGTTCCCGCGCCCCAGCGGCAGCGGTCGACCGGGCCCATGCTACGACAGGGCTGGCCCCATGAACGACGAACCCCGGCCAGGCCGGGGTCCGTGTTTGATCTTCGCCGGCCTTACCTGGCGGCGACGACCTTGGCCATTTCCAGGCACTTGTTCGAGTAGCCCCACTCGTTGTCGTACCACGACACGAGCTTGACGAAGGTGCCATCCAGAGCGATACCGGCGTCGGCATCGAACACCGAGGTGTGGGTTTCACCGACGAAATCGGTGGCCACCACCTTGTCTTCGGTGTAGCCCAAAATGCCCTTCAGCGCGCCTTCGCTCTGCGCCTTCACTTCGGCGCAGATCTCGGCGTAGGTGGCTTCCTTTTCCAGCTCGACGGTCAGGTCGACCACCGACACGTCCGAAGTCGGGACGCGGAAGCTCATGCCGGTCAGCTTCTTGTTCAGTTCCGGGATGACCACGCCGACGGCCTTGGCCGCGCCGGTGGACGAGGGAATGATGTTTTCCAGGATGCCACGGCCACCGCGCCAATCCTTGTTGGACGGGCCATCGACGGTCTTCTGGGTGGCGGTAGCCGCGTGCACGGTGGTCATCAGGCCGCGCTTGATGCCCCACTTGTCGTTGATGACCTTGGCCAGCGGGGCCAGGCAGTTGGTGGTGCACGACGCGTTGGAGATGAACGCCTGGCCCGCGTAGGTCTTGTCATTCACGCCGAACACGAACATCGGCGTATCGTCCTTCGACGGGGCCGACAGGATGACCTTCTTCGCGCCCGCGTCGATGTGCTTCTGCGCGGTTTCCTTGGTCAGGAACAGGCCGGTGGCTTCCAGCACCACGTCGGCGCCGACCTCGTCCCACTTCAGGTTGGCCGGGTCGCGTTCCTGGGTCAGGCGGATCTTCTTGCCGTTGACCAGCAGGTGGTTACCCTGCACCGCCACGTCGGCCTTGAAGCGGCCATGCACGGAGTCGTACTTGAGCATGTACGCCAGGTAGTCCGGCTCCAGCAGATCGTTGATGGCCACGATTTCGATGTCATCGCCGAAGTTCAGCACCGCCGAGCGCAGGACGTTGCGTCCGATGCGACCGAAACCGTTGATACCAACCTTGATTGCCATGTTCACAAGCTCCTGCAGCCGCGACAGGTGCGGCGGGATGGATAGGGCCCCCAAGTCTAGCAAACCGGACCTGACCACCGTAGGCCAGACGCCCCGCCCGCAGGGGCCGCCGGGGGGATTTGATCCGGATCAAAGCGTTAGCGCGGCGTGAGGCCGACACTGGCCCCATCCAACCCGCAACGAGATACCGCCATGCGCAAGACCTTCCCCCTGATCCTGGCCGGCCTGGCCGCCGCTGTCTCGCTGGCCGCCGCCCCGGCCATGGCCCAGTCCAAGGGCGACTGGACCGTATCGGCCGGCGTCCACCAGGTCGCGCCGAAGTCGAACAACGGTTCGCTGGCCGGCGGCACCCTGAAGGTGGACGTGGACAACGACGTCAAGCCGACCATCACCGGTGAATACTTCATCGCCGACAACCTGGGCGTGGAAGTGCTGGCCGCGCTGCCGTTCAAGCACGACATCAACATCAACGGCCTGGGCCGCGTGGGCAGCACCAAGCAGCTGCCGCCGGTGGTCACCCTGCAGTACCACTTCAACAGCAAGGGCAAGGTCTCGCCGTTCGTCGGCGCCGGCGTGAACTACACGACCTTCTTCAGCGAGGACACCACCGGCGCACTGGCCGGCAGCAAGCTGAAGCTGCAGGATTCGTGGGGCCTGGCCGCGCATGCGGGCATCGACTTCGCGATCGGCGAGAAGGGTGCCCTGCGCGTGGACATGCGCTGGATCGACATCGACAGCAAGGTGAAGCTGGACGGCCAGAAGATCGGCACGGTGAACATCGACCCGCTGGTGTATGGCGCGTCGTACGTCTTCAAGTTCTGATCCACAAACCCTCGCAGCATGTTGCCCCGGTGTGTGTGCCGGGGCTTTTTTGCTGCATCGCTGGAACATCGAGCAGCACGAAGCGCCAGGCCAGGCCAGGCCAACAACCTCCCCCCTTGGTCGCCCCCCGGCTACCGTCAACGACAGATGGCGATTGCCCCCAACGCGTCATTCGGGCGCCTGCGTGCCCGGCTAGAATGTGCGCATGAAAGCCCTGCACTCCCTGATCCTCGCTGCCGCCCTCGCCCCGGCCCTGCTGACCCTGTCCGCCCCCGCCCATGCCTGGGGCGCACAAGGCCACCGCCTCGTAGCCGAAGTGGCTGACACCCGCCTCACCCCGACCGCGCGCGCCGAGGTCGACCGCCTGCTCGCCACCGAGCCGGGCGCCACTCTGGCCAGCATCGCGCCGTGGGCCGACCAGCTGCGCGCCAAGGATCCCGGCCTGGGCCGTCGTTCCGCCAGCTGGCACTATGTCAACATCGCCGAAGACGGCTGCCATTACGAACCACCGAAGCACTGCAAGAGCGGCAACTGCATCGTTGAAGCGCTGAAGGCGCAGAGCGCCATCCTCGGCGACCGCAGCCTGACCGATGGCGAGCGCCTGCAGGCACTCAAGTTCGTCGTGCATCTGGTGGGCGACCTGCACCAGCCGATGCATGCCGGTTACGGCCACGACAAGGGGGGCAACGACTTCCAGCTGCAGTTCGGCAACCGCGGTACCAATCTGCATTCGCTGTGGGACAGCGGCATGCTCAACACCCGCAAGCTCGATGACGCTGGCTACCTGCCGGTGCTGCGCGCCCTGCCCGCGCCCAAGCTGGCTAGGCAGTCCAATCCGCAGCGCGACCCGCAGACCTGGGCCGAAGCCAGCTGCCGCATTTCGGTGCAGCCCGGCGTATACCCGGCCTCGCACAAGATCGGCGATGAATACACCGCCCGCTACCGCCCGGTGGCCGAGGCCCAACTGCGGCTGGCGGGTGAAAATCTGGCACAACTGCTGAACCGCGTGCTCGGCACGCACTGAGGAGGTTCCGATGCCGCTCCAGGTCCAGTCCTTCTTCCACGCCGACAGCAACACCTTCAGCTACCTGGTCTTCGATCCAGCCAGCCGGGAGGCCGCGTTGATCGACCCGGTGCTGGACTACGACCCGGACACCGATGCCAGCAGTGACGCGCCGGTGCGCCCGCTGCTGCAGGCCATCGCGCAGCAGCGCCTGCAACTGCGCTGGCTGCTGGAAACCCATGCCCACGCCGACCACGTGTCGGCCGGGCGCCGGTTGAAAGCACGCTTCCCGCAGGCCACCCTGGCCATCGGTGAAGGAATCCGTGCGGTGCAGGCCACCTTCGCCCCGCGCTATGGCCTGCAGCTTGCCGATGAACCACCGGTCTTCGACCACCTGTTCGCCGATGGCGAGACCTTTGCACTGGGCCAGCTGCAGGGTCACATCATCGCGGTGCCCGGCCATACCAGCGACAGCATCGCGTACCTGATCGACGATGCGCTGTTCACCGGCGATTCGCTGTTCATGCCCGACGGGGGCACCGCCCGCTGCGACTTCCCGGGCGGCGATGCCGCGCAGCTGTACCGCTCGATCCAGCGCCTGTTGGCGCTGCCTGATGCCACCCGCGTGTTTGTCTGCCACGACTACGGCCCCGGTGGCCGTGCGTTCGCCAACGAAACCACCATCGGTGCGCAGCGCGCGCACAACATCCACGTGCATGGCGGTGTGGATGAAGCGGCATTCGTCAGCGTCCGTGAGGCGCGCGATGCCACGCTGGCCGAACCGAAGCTGATGCAGCCGGCAGTGAAGGCCAACATCCAGGGCGGGGCCTGACAGCAGCGATGCGGATCTGAAGGGTCAACGCCGCCGGGCATGGCCCGGCGCTACCCCCTTACCGGCCCTGCGTGCGTACCACGTGCTGGCCCTTCACGATCTCGAAGGTGAAGGCGTACTGCAGGGTGACCGCCACCGGCTCGATGCTGTCGGCCCCCTGGCAATCGCTGCGGTCTTTGGGCGCCTTCCCGGGCGCGAAGCGGCAGACCGCCGCTGACGAGTACTTCCACTGCGCCACCGCGTCCTGTGCGGCCTGCAGCAGCGGCCGGTTCTCCGCCACCGCCCCTGCGCTGCATGCGTTGCGGTCGGTCAGCGGGTGGCTGCGTTCAACCCGCCCCTGCGCGTCCACCACCACCTGCAGGCAGACCGTGGTTGGTGGCAGCGAGGTGCGCGGATCGCTCTCGCCCACCACCGGGTCCGGTGCCGCGTACAGCTGCGGCATCCGGTAGCCCTCGCTGGCGGCCAGCGTGTAGGGCTGGATATGCCCCGCCCCACCGCCGGCATCGGGCTGCAGCCGCTGATGGCCAACGCTCTCGTTGCGCGTATCGACGGTGGTCAGCTTTTCCTGGCTGGCACAGCCGGCCAGCAGCACCGCGGCGATGCACAGCGGTGCGCGCTTCAGTCTGGCCGTCACTGCGTCTGGCCACTGGTGGCGTCGGTGTTGTCCATGGCGAAGGTGATCGGAATGCGCAGCTTGGCGGCCACCGGCTTGCCGTCCTTCATCGCCGGCTTGAACGTCCAGCTGCGCGCCGCCGCGATCGACGCGGCCTCGAACACACTGGGGTTGGTCGCACTTTCCACACGCACATCGGTGGCCACGCCTTTCTCATTCACCGCCACGATCAGCTTCACCACACCGGTCTGGCCCTTCTCGAACGCGCCAACGGGGTAGCTCGGCGGTGCCATGTTCTGCACCTGGACCGGCGCGTCCAGCCTGTCCCTGGCGGCATCCGCCTGGGCGTACTGGTAAGGCTCGGCGCTGATCGAGGGTGGCGCCGTCGCCACGCCCTGACTGGCCCAGGCCAGCGCCGCAATACCCATGCACACGCCCACCAGCAACACCTGGCCGGACACCTTCGGCAATGCCTTCCGCTTCGACTGCTTCAACATGGCGATACGCTCCTTCAACACGGGTTGGCTGCGCCAATGGCAGACCGCTGGCGCAACCGGGTGGACCAGCTGCGCCTTCAGCAGCGTGCTGGCATAGAGGCCGCGCAGCGCAGGCTGCGGGCCGATGGTGCGGGCATCGCAGGCCAGTTCCTGGTCGCGCAGGAAGCGGCGTGCGGCCCACGGCAGCAGCGGGTGGAACCAGAACACCGCGCGGACCAGCAGCAGCGCGCCGTTGGCCCAGTGGTCGCCATGGCGGCGATGGCTGCGCTCGTGCTGCAGGATCAGGTTCTGCTCCTGTGTAGTGAACTGCTGATCGAATGCCGGGCCGACCACGATGCGCGGCCGCCACAGGCCAACCAGCGCCGGCAGCCCGGGATCGCCGCTGGCCTGCCAGCTGCCATCGGCACGCGCACGCAGTGGGCCCATGCTGCGTTCGAAACGGCGCTGCGCACGCAGGTCGCGCAGCAGGCAGATGCCTGTCCCCAGCGCCCATGCCAACAGCAACAGCAGGGCCCACGGCAGTGATTGCCCGGTCACTCCATCCACGGCCCCCGGCACCACTTCCAGCGCCACTGTCGGCACGTGCTGCAACACCGCAGCCTGTGGCAATGGCAGCAGCAAGGTCACCAGCAGCAACGGCAGCAGCCACCAGCTGCGATAGGCCAGCCCGGCGCCGCCCAGGCTCACCAGCAGCGGTCGCAGCGCCGCCAGCAGCAGCACGCCCACCGCCAGCCACAGGCTGGCCCGCCACAGTCCGTCGAGCAGCTCAGTCATGGTCCAGCTCCTGGATCAGCTTCTTCAGTTCGGCAATGTCCTGCGCGCTCAGCTGTCCACGTTCACTGAAGTGCGCCACCAGTGGCGCCACGCGTCCCTCGAAGACGCGCCCGATGAAGTCCTGGCTCTGCGCCTCCACCCAGGCCTGGCGCTGCAGCAGCGGCCGATACAGATAGCGCCGTCCATCGCGCTCGGCGGCAATCGCGCCCTTGGTCAGCAGGCGGTTGAGCAGGGTCTTGATGGTCGGCTCGGCCCAGTCGCGATGGGCAAGCGCGGCCACCACCTCATCGGCACTACGCGGTGCGTGCTGCCACAGCACCTCCATCACAACGGCTTCGGCTTCGCTGATCGGGGTCATGGTTTACATCCGTAATCGACAATTTGATTACGCGCGTAATCGACCTCCCTGTCAAGCCCCTCGACTCCGGGTTCATCCCGGCTGCGCCAGCATCGGTTCCTCCCACCCCAGGCTTCGGATGAAAGCGCTGCCCAAGAAGGACTTCCCGGTCGAGCAGGCCCGCCGCTTCCTCGAACCCGGCCCGATCGTGCTGGTCAGCACCGCCTGGCGCGGCCAGCGCAACCTGATGACGATGGGCTGGCACATGGTGATGGGCTTCTCGCCGTCGCTGCTGGCCACCTACATCTGGAACGAGAACCACAGCTTTGCCCTGGCCCGCGACAGCCGGCAGTGCGTGATCAACGTACCCGGCGTGGAGCTGCTCGATACCGTGGTCGACATCGGCAACTGCAGCGGTCGCGAGGTCGACAAGTTCGCCCGGTTCGGGCTCGACGCGCTGCCCGCACGCGAGGTCGGCGCGCCACTGGTCGGGCAATGCCACTCGAACTTCGAATGCCGCTTGTACGACGACAGCCAGGTGGCATCGAACAACCTGTTCATCTGGGAAATCGTGCGCGCACACGTAGCGCCACGGCCGAAGCTGCCGCGCACGGTGCACTACCGCGGCGATGGGCAGTTCATGGTGGCCGGCGCCGAAGTCTCGCGTCGACGGCGGTTCAAGCCCGACATGCTGTAATGCCAGCATTCCCCCACACGCAGGACCGCCCCGCATGACCGAACACCTCACCGACCTGGACGCCGCCGTCGACTGGTTGTTTGCGCGCGTGGAAGGGCCGTTGCGGGTGGGGGCACCGTTGGCACTGGGCAAGCCGCACCGGCTGCTCAATGCGCTGTATACGCGGGTGGAAGGGGATCCATCGCGGCCGCTGCAGCTGTACACCGCGCTGTCGCTGAACCCGCCCAAGGCGCGCGGTGATGGCCTGGAGGCGCGGTTCATGGCGCCGTTCGTGCAGCGTCATTTCGGTGAGGATTTCCCGCGCCTGGCCTACGCCGATGCGATTGCCCGCGATGCGCTGCCGCCGCACGTGGAAGTGGAGGAGTTCTACATGCAGTCCGGTGCGCTGCTCGGCTCGCGCCAGGCGCAGTCCAGCTACACCAGCCTGAACTACACCCATGCCGCCGATGCCGTGGCCCAGCGCGCCCCGCAGGTGATCGTGCAGAAGGTGGCGATGCGCCCGGATGATCGCCGGCTCTCGCTGTCGTGCAACAACGACATCACCCAGGACACGCTGGATGCGATGGCCGCGCGCGGCCTGCCGCGACCGTTGCTGGTGGCCGAGATCGATCCGCAGCTGCCCTATCTGGGTGGCACGGCCACGGTGGATGTGTCCTTCTTCGATCTGGTCATCACCCCGCCACCGCCGTACCCGGCGCTGTTCGGCCTGCCACGGCAGCCGGTGGCCGATGCCGACTACGCCATCGGCCTGTACGCCAGCACCCTGGTGCGCGACGGCGGCACGTTGCAGATCGGCATCGGCACGCTGGCTGACGCCCTCAGCCATGCGCTGGTGCTGCGCCATACCGACAACGCGCGCTACCGCCGCGTACTGAATGCGCTGGACCCGCAGCTGGCCAGCCACCCGCTGGTGCAGGAGATCGGCGGGCTCGATCCCTTCGAAGTGGGCTTGTATGGCTGCAGCGAAATGCTCAACGAGGGCTTCCGGCGGCTGGTGCAGACCGGCGTCATCAAGCGCAAGGTGCACGACGACCTGGCGCTGATGCAGCGCATCGAGAATGGCAGCACACTGTCCATCGACCTTGCCACGCTGGACGCCGAAGGCGAGTACCTGCACGGCGCGTTCTATCTGGGCTCGCCCGAGTTCTACGAATGGCTGCGCACACTGCCCGAGGACGAATGCCGCGCCATCGGCATGCGCCGCATCAGCCAGATCAACCAGCTGTATGGCGGCAACGAGACGCTGGAGCGCCTGCAGCGGCGGCATGCGCGCTTCTTCAATTCCTGCATGATGGCCACCGCACTGGGCGCGGCCGTTTCCGATGCACTGGACGATGGCCGCGTGGTGTCCGGCGTGGGCGGCCAATACAACTTCGTGGCGATGGCCCATGCCCTGCCCGAGGCGCGCAGCGTGCTGATGTTCCGCGCCGCGCGGGATGACAAGGGCCAACGCGCATCGAACGTGCGGTGGAACTACGGGCACACCACCATTGCGCGCCACCTGCGCGACATCTACCTCAACGAGTACGGCATTGCCGATCTGCGCGGGTTGACCGACGAAGACTGCGTGCGGGCGATGACAGCGATCACCGAAGCGCCGTTCCAGGCCGGACTGCTGCAGCAGGCGTATGCCTCGCGCAAGCTGCGCACCGGGCGGCACCCTGACCCAGCGCGCGAACAGCGCAACACCCCGCAGGCATTGGCAGCGGCGCTGGCACCGTTCCGCGCCGATGGCACCCTGCCCGACTACCCGCTGGGCAGCGACTTCAACGAGATCGAGCAGGTGCTGGTAAAGGCGCTGGGCTGGCTGAAATCGCACACGCAGACGCGCGGCGACACCCTGCGCACGCTGTGGGCGGCGCTGCGCCAGCCAGCGGGTGATGGCGACGCGGTGTATCTGCAGCGCATGGGTCTGCAGGCACCGAAGGACCTCGGCGAGCGCGTGAACGCACGGCTGCTGCGCCTGGCGCTGGCCCGCACTGCCTGAAGCAAAAAGGGGACGGAGGGGATTAAGTCGTTTGTGCACAAACGACTTAATCCCCTCCGTCCCCTTTTTGGGGGCGCGGTATCCTGTGACGATGAACGACGATTCCCGTTTCCTGCATGATCTGCAGCAGCGCCAGGCGGCAGGCGAAGACCTGCGTTACCTCTGCTTCTGGGGCCACCAGCCGCCGCGCAGCGGTGTTTCCGCATCGTGTTTCAGCCAGTGGTATGACGCCGGCTTCGAGATTGATGGCGTGCACTACCGCACGGCCGAGCACTACATGATGGCCGGAAAGGCACGCCTGTTCGGCGCCACCGTTCTGCTTGAGAAGATCATCGCCAGCACCACGCCGGACAAGGCCAAGGCACTCGGCCGCCAGATCGAAGGCTTCGATGAAACGCGCTGGGCGCAGGCCCGCTACGACCTGGTGGTGGAAGGCAACACGGCCAAGTTCGCGCAGAACCCAGAACTGGGTGCATTCCTGCGCACGACCGAAGGCCGGGTGCTGGTCGAAGCCAGCCCGGTGGATTTCATCTGGGGCATCGGTCTGGCCAAGGACCACGCCGATGCACACAACCCGGCGCAGTGGCGCGGATTGAACCTGCTGGGGTTTGCATTGATGGACGTGCGCGAGGCGATGTAAAGGGCAATCCACGCATGGCGTGGATCTACTGGCTGGGATACAGACGCCTGATCGGAGGGTGCTCGCGATGTTCTGCCTGCCACAGATCATAGGCCGCCTGCATCGCCAACCACATCCGTGCGTTTCCCAGGCCAGCCAGCTCCAGGCGGTACGCAAGCTCTGCGGAAATGCCAGCATGGCCGTTGATGATCGTCGACAGCTGCCCTCGTGAGTAACCCGGGTGGAGAGCGAGCGCACTGATGGACATGTTGATTGCGGGCAGGATGTCCGTCCTCGCGCAGCGACTGCCAACGAGAAAGGCCGGCTTGCGCCGGCCTTTCGCTTTCCTGCTCTGCAGGGCTGCTTACAGCGCCTTGGCCGCTGCCACCACGTGGTCGGTGGTGATGCCGAAGTGCTTGAACAGCTTGTCGGCCGGGGCCGAGGCACCGAAGGTATCGATACCGATCACCGCACCGTCCAGGCCGACGAACTGGCGCCAGAAACCGGTGACGCCAGCTTCGATCGCCACGCGCTTGCGCACGGCGTTGGGCAGCACCGATTCACGATAGGCGGCGTCCTGGCGCAGGAACACGTCGGTGGACGGCATCGAGACCACGCGGGTCTTCAGGCCGGCTGCATCCAGCTGGGCCTTGGCTTCGGTGGCCAGCGAGACTTCCGAGCCGGTGGCGATCAGGATCACATCCGGGGTACCGGCGGCATCGGCCAGCACGTAGCCACCGCGCTCGATCCGGGCGATCTGCTATGGAGCTGGACGGCAACGGCCGCATCAGCATCCCCGCCAGCCACCGCGGTGCGGTGGCCATCAGGTCGCCCAGGGTGGCATAGACCATCCGGTGGCGGGCCAGCGGCATCCTGCCGGCGAAGGCCTCGCAGACCACGGTCGCTTCGAAATGCACGCCATCGTCGCCACGCACATCGGCGCGCGCGCCCGGCAGGCCGGTTTCGATCAGGTTGCGGATGGTGTCGGCGTCCAACGGGCTTTCCTAATAAAATGAACCCTCATTCTACTTCCGCTGCGTGGCATCCGCATGGCCGAGTCCTCCC
Organism: Stenotrophomonas sp. NPDC077659; assembly: GCF_050268705.1. Classification (NCBI taxonomy): domain Bacteria; kingdom Pseudomonadati; phylum Pseudomonadota; class Gammaproteobacteria; order Lysobacterales; family Lysobacteraceae; genus Stenotrophomonas; species Stenotrophomonas sp. NPDC077659. Next base: position 29,368 of record NZ_JBNNHG010000029.1, read on the forward strand.
TGCCCCCCCGTTCCGTCGATCCTGCCGCCCTGGTCGCCAGCGGCCGCCGCGTGTTCGAGATCGAGCAGCAGGCGCTGCAGGCCGTCGCCAGCGGGCTGGGCGAGGCGTTCCAGAAGGCCTGCCAGGCCATTCTCGGCAGCCACGGCCGGGTGGTCGCCACCGGCATGGGCAAGTCCGGGCATATAGCGCGCAAGATCGCCGCCACCCTGGCCTCCACCGGCACGCCCGCGTTCTACGTGCACCCAGGCGAGGCCGGACACGGCGACCTGGGCATGATCACCGAGGACGACGTGGTGCTGGCCCTGTCCTATTCGGGCGAATCGGACGAAGTGCTGATGCTGCTGCCGGTGCTCAAGCGCCAGGGTAACGTATTGATTTCCATGACCGGCCGGCCGCAGTCCAGCCTGGCCAAGGCCGCCGACGTGCACCTGGACGTCAGCGTGCCGGCCGAGGCCTGCCCGCTGGCGCTTGCACCGACCTCCAGCACCACCGCCTCGCTGGCGATGGGCGATGCGCTGGCCGTAGCGCTGCTCGACGCGCGTGGCTTCACCGCCGACGATTTCGCCCGCTCGCACCCGGCCGGCAGCCTCGGCCGCCGCCTGCTGCTGCACATCACCGACGTGATGCACAGCGGCGAAGAGCTGCCCAAGGTCGATGCCGAGGCCAGCCTCAGCCAGGCGCTGGTGGAAATGAGCCGCAAGCGGCTGGGCATGACCGCCGTGGTCGACGCCCAGGGCGTCCTGATCGGCCTGTTCACCGACGGCGACCTGCGCCGCGCACTGGACACTGAACTGGACGTGCGCACGGCGAAGATCGCCGAGGTGATGACACGCAACCCGCGCACCATCGGGGCCGACCAGCTGGCCGTGGAAGCGGCAAGACTGATGGAAACCCACAAGATCAACGGCCTGATCGTGGTCGATGACCAGGGCCGCGCGGTCGGCGCGCTGAACATTCATGACCTGTTGCGGGCCCGGGTGGTTTAACCGAGAGTCGGTAGACCCCATTCAGACTGTACCCCGCACCCGTCCCAATCGAGCCTGATGCCCTGATGCCCTGGTCCCCCCTGCCCGCCTTCCCCGCCCACCTGCACGCCGCTGCGGCCCGTATCCGCCTGGCCTGCTTCGACGTGGACGGCACCCTCACCGACGGTCGGCTGTACTACGACAAGGACGGCAACGAGAGCAAGGCGTACTTCGTGCAGGATGGTCTGGGTCTGAAACTGCTGCAGCAGCACGGTATCCACCCCGTGCTGATCACCGCGCGCAACAGCCAGTCGGCGCTGCGGCGCGGGGCTGACCTGGGCGTCGACACCCAGATCGCGGTGGGCGACAAGCTCGCCAGCGTGCAGGCCCTGTGTGCCCAGCACGGCATCGGCCTGGACCAGGTGGCCTTCATGGGCGACGACCTGCCGGACCTGGCGCCGCTGGGCGCGGTCGGCCTGGCGGTGGCCCCGGCCAACGCTCACCCGTGGATCGCCGAGCGCGTGCATTGGAAGACCCGCAGCGACGGCGGCCGTGGCGCTGCCCGTGAGCTGTGCGACGTGCTGCTGGCCGCGCAGGGGCACATCGATGCGGTGCTGGCGAGGTTCGGCGCATGAACGCTCCGGCGCTGAACTGGCGCACCGTGCTCGGTATCGGCCTGCTGCTGGCGGCCCTGTTGAGCAGCTGGGCCGCCCTGCGCAACCGCGACAAGGGCCCGGTGCAGGCCGGCCAGGACGTCGGCGTGGATTACATCCTGCATGACTTCCAGATCGTGGCACTGGATGAACAGGGCAAGGAATCGACCACCCTGCGCGCGCCGCTGCTGGAACGCCAGCGCGGCGACCAGACCATCACCATCACCACCCCGCTGTTCGAGATGCCCGACAAGGACGGCCAGCACTGGACCCTGCGCTCGCAGACCGGCTGGCTCAGCGCCAAGGGCGACCAGATGAAGCTGCGCGGTGACGTTTCCGGCGACAGCCCGGCCGCCCCCGGCGTGGTGCCCACCACCTTCCGCACCGACCATCTGGACGTGTTCCCGAAGGAAAGCCGCGCCCGCACCGATGCACGGGTCACCATGACCCGCCCGGGCATGGAACAGTCCGGCGTCGGGTTCGAGGTGGATTCGAAGAACAACACGTATCATTTCCTCAGCCAGTCCAAGGGCCGCTACACGCCCCAACGCTGATTCCGCCGCTGGCCTGCGACGTCGACAATGCGACTGGCGCAGGGCCGCAGCCCCCACCCGCCGCCCGGCCTGACCGGGCAGCCTCACCGGTAGAACGGACCCCGATGAAGATTCCCTTTGCTGCCGTGCTCGCCCTTGGTCTCCTGGTCCCCGCCTTCGCGCAGGCCAAGTCCACCGACCGCAACGAGCCCATGAACATCGATGCCGGCGCACAGGCCGGCAACCTCACCGGCGACGGCAAGACCACGCTGTCGCAGGGGGTCGTCATCACCCAGGGCTCGCTGGACCTGCGTTCGTCCGAAGCCGAGATCTACATGAAGGACGGCGAGGCCGTGCGTGCCGTGTTCACCGGCAAGCAGGCCAAGATGAAGCAGCAGCTCGATGACGGCACCTGGATGGACGCGGTGGCCGACAAGATCGACTACGACATCAAGAGCGAGATCATCACCCTCACCGGCAACTACAAGGTGACCAGCGCGCGCGGCACCAACGCCGGCCAGCGCATGGTCTACAACACCCGTACCGGCGAAATGAATTCCGGTGGCGACGGCAGCCGCGTGCGTACCGTCATTCCGCCCAAGAACAAGACGCCTGCAGCGCCGGCGGCCGGGAGCAGGAAGTAATGCTTGTCGCCAAGGGCCTGCGCAAGAAGTACAAGCAGCGCGAAGTCGTCAAGGACTTCGGGCTGACCCTCGATGCCGGTGAAGTGGTCGGCCTGCTCGGCCCCAACGGCGCCGGCAAGACCACCTGCTTCTACATGATCGTGGGCCTGGTCGAAGCCGATGCCGGCAGCATCGTGCTGGACGGCCAGGACATCACCGGCGACCCGATGTACACGCGCGCCAAGCAGGGCGTAGGCTACCTGCCGCAGGAACCGTCGGTGTTCCGCAAGCTGACCGTGGCCGACAACCTGCGCCTGGTGCTGGAACTGCGCGACGACCTGGATGCGGCCGGCCGCGAACGCGAGCTCAACAGCCTGCTGGACGAACTGCAGCTGGGCCACGTGGCCGACCAGCTTGGCGCCAGCCTGTCCGGTGGCGAACGCCGCCGCTGCGAGATCGCCCGCGCACTGGCCGCCAAGCCGCGCCTGATCCTGCTCGACGAACCCTTTGCCGGCGTCGATCCGATCTCGGTCGGCGAGATCCAGCGCATCGTCACCCACCTCAAGCAGCGCGGCATCGGTGTGCTCATCACCGACCACAACGTGCGCGAAACCTTGGGAATCTGCGACCGCGCGTATATCCTCGCTGAGGGCACCGTACTGGCCCAGGGCTCGCCGGAGGCGATCCTGGACAACGCCGACGTCCGTCGCGTCTACCTTGGAGATTCCTTCAAGCTGTGACCGCGGCCGCCGGGCCCATCCCCTCCGTTCCGGCACAGGCATGAAGACTCGGCTGCAGACATCGTTGGGACAGCAGCTGGTGCTGACACCACAGCTGCAGCAGGCGATCAAGCTGCTGCAGATGTCCACCACCGAGCTGGAGCTGGAAATCGCCCAGGCGGTGGAAAGCAACCCGCTGCTGGACTGGGATGACAGCAGCGACGGCGATGACGCCAGCGGCGGCGCCCCCGGCGCCGACAGCGATGCGCCGCCCGAACCGGCCGCGTCCAGCAGCGACGACTGGGCCCCGGCCGAGCTGGACTGGAACAACCCTGGCAGCAGCGGCAGTTTCGACGACGATGAAGACACCGGCAGCGCCGCCGAGCGGGTGGCCGAAGTGGAGACCCTGGCCGACCACCTGCTGTGGCAGCTGCACCTGTCGCACCTGTCTATGCGCGACCGCAGCATCGGTGCCGCGCTGATCGATGCGCTGGAAGAAGACGGCTACCTGCGCGAGCCGTTGGCGACCATCGCCGAGACCCTGCTGCCGGCCATCCATGCCGGTGAAGACGAGATCCTGACGGTGCTGCACCAGGTGCAGCGCTTCGACCCGGTGGGCGTGGCAGCGCGCAGCCTGGGCGAATGCCTGCAGTTGCAGATTGACGTGCTGCCCGCCGACACGCCCGGCCTGGCGCTGGCCCGGCAGGTGGCCGCCGGCCCGCTGGAGCGCCTGCCGCGCAGCGGCGTGGCCGGCCTGGCCCAGGAACTGAAGCGGCCGCTGGCCGAGGTCGAGACAGCAGTCGCCCTGCTGCGCTCGCTGGACCCCCGCCCCGGCACCCAGATCGCGCCGCTGGCACAGGACACCTATGTGGTGCCGGACGTTGTGGTGTGGCGACAGAACGGGCTCTGGCGCGCCGCACTGGCCGCCCATGCCGGGCCCAGAGTGGTCATCCACCGTGGCTACGAACAGATGATCCGCCGCTGTGGCGAGGCCGACGCCGGTTACCTGCGTGCCCAGCTGCAGGAAGCGCGCTGGCTGCTCAAGGGCCTGCAGGCGCGCGGTGAAACCCTGCTGCGGGTGGTACGCAGCCTGATCCAGCAGCAGGCCGGCTTCCTGGAATTCGGTGAACAGGCGCTGCGCCCGCTTACCCTGCGCGAAGTTGCCGCCGAGCTGGGCCTGCACGAATCCACCGTCTCGCGGGCGATTGCCCGCAAGCACGTGCGTACGCCGCGCGGCACCCTGCCATTGCGCGCGTTCTTCGCCTCGGGCATCGACACAGAAGGCGGTGGCGAAGCCTCCAGCACCGCCATCCAGGCGATGATCCGCCGCCTGATCGATGACGAAAACCCACGCAAGCCGCTTTCTGACGCCAAGCTGGCTGACCTGCTGAAAACGTCGGGAATCCCAGTAGCGCGGCGCACCGTGGCGAAGTATCGTGAAGCCATGAACATCTCCGCCTCGCACGAAAGGGTCAGAATCGCTTGACGCGCCTTCCCGGTGTGCAGCAACCAGGCGGCCGGCACCAACACGCTGTCTGCCACCA
>NZ_JBNNHG010000030.1:0-34219 GCF_050268705.1 Stenotrophomonas sp. NPDC077659
GGCGCCATGTCAGTCTGGCCCTGCTGCTGAACCCCAGCGACCAGGAACAGCGGTTCAGGCCGTCCGACGAGACGCTGTCGTTCCGTCGCGTGGTGCTGCAGACCGCCGAAGTTCCGATGGAGATGGACCAGGAGGGGCAGTGGACGCTGCCCGCCCGCAGCCTGTGCCTGCTGGCATCGAGCAGCGCAGGATGACGGCGCCGCAGCGGTAGCGCTTCACCCCGCCACGTCCAAGCACATCCCGGGGCTGCCGGTCCGGGGATGTCGCCGGGCCATCCCCTGTGGGCGCAGTGCTCAGGCGGCCGGGGCGCGTTCGCTGGTGATGCGTGCTCCTTCACGCATCACCAGGGTGACCGGGGTCTTTTCCACCACCTCCAGCAGCCGCGACCACTGAGCATCGCTCAGTCCGGCGCTGGCGTGCAGCACGCGGTGCACGTGCAGGCGGCCGTCCTGGTCGCGCTCGGAGCGCAGTTCGGCCTGGAACTCGCCCAGCTCCCAGCCTTTGCGCTGGGCATACATGCGCAGGGTGATGGCGGTGCATGAGGCAAGCGAGGCAAGGTAGAGATCGAAGGGAGTGAATCCACGGCCCTGGCCACCCAGGCTGGCGGGCTCGTCGGCATCGACGCTGAAGGTGCCGTTGCTGACGTGATGCAGGTAGTTGTGGGCGGTGGAGGTGATGCGGGCGTAGGCCATGGGAGGCTCCAAAACGACGGATGTGAATTCCGTTTCATTCTCCGCGATCCGCTGGGCATATGCATGCCGTCGACGAGGGATGCCACGCGGTGTGTGCAATGATCCAACGTGGCAGAGCCACAGACCAGGGTCGAGCTTGCCCGACTGCCACCCGGCATCTACATACATCTGTCACGGAGGACACCATGAACATGCGTCACCTTGCCCACGCACTCCCAGCATTGGTTGTGGCCGCACTGGCCTTGCCCCTCAAGGCGGCGCCAGCCCCGCCGCCTCCCACGCCGCCCAGCCTGGTGCAGGCGCTGAAGGCGGCCGAGGCATCGTTGCAGCGCATCCCGGGCGATGATATCGAATCTGATTTCCGCCCGGCGTGGACCGGTGTGGCCGACCTGGATGGCGATGGCCGTTCCGAGATTGTTTACTTCTATACGTCCAATTACAGCGGTGGCTCGTTTGCTCAGAGCAACGTGATCGCGGTGATGACCGCACTGACGCCGGATGATCCACGTGGCAAGGAAAATCCTAAGAGCCTGGCGCGGATGGAGGCCGAAGACTATGCGGCCATCCGCGAATCCGGCTACGCCAATGATGCTGGCCTGCAGATTCCAGGGGCGGTGCAGTCCATCCGCATCGAAGGCAAGCGCATCATTGTCAGCTTCATCGTCACTGCGGGCGCGACGGTCTGCGAGATCCCGCGCGACTTCCGCCACGTCTGCCCGCCGGAGGGCGCATATGAGTGGACCTTGCACTGGACGCCCGGCAAGCTGACCCGGCAGGAGCCTTAGAGTCGGCCTTGCTCGACTGATCCAACAACCGCCGTCGAGCAAGCTCGGTTCTACGATGCTGGTGCCGGGCAGTATCAGCATGCCCGGCGCCAGCGGTTGCCACTCGGCCGTCAGGCCGGCTTTGGCGTCTGGCCGTCACTCGCCTCAGGCAGCGGCGGCAGGGTCGGGTCCACGGTCACCGGCACATCGCTCTTCAGAAGGGCGGCGGCTTCCTTGTCGCTGGCCACGGCCGGCGGTGAACCGCGCAGCGGCAGCCCGGCGGTTTCCTTCACGAACAGCATGGTCACCAGGCCGATGACCGCCGCACCCATCAGGTAATACGCCGGCACCAGCGGATCGCCCGTGCGCTCCACCAGCCAGGCGGTGACCAGCGGCGTGGTGCCGCCGAACAGCGAGACCGATACGTTGAACGCGATCGACAGTGCGCTGTAGCGCACCGGCGTATAGAACAGGGCGGGCAGGGTGGACGGCATCGAACTGGTGAAGCACACCAGCGCGAGGCCGAGCAGCATCAGGCCGAGGAAGATCAGCCCGTCATTGCCGCTGCCCACCAGCAGCAGGCAGGGCACGGCCAGCACCAGCAGCGCAATGCAGGCACCGATGATCATCGGCCGCCGGCCCAGCTTGTCGCTGAAAAGCCCGCCGACGATGTTCAGCGGCATCATCACCAGCATAACGATGATGATCAGCAGCAGGCCCTTGCTTTCGGCATAGCCCATGGTCACGCTCAGGTAGCTGGGCATGTAGGTCAGCAGCATGTAGTCGGTGACGTTGAACACCAGCACCAGGCCCATGCACACCAGCAGCTGGCGGCCGTGCACGCGGAACAGGTCGGCCAGGCCCGGGCGGTCATGCTCACGCTTCTCGGCTTCTTCGGCGAAGGCGCGGAAGGCCGGCGTTTCTTCCAGCTTCATGCGCATGTACAGGCCGAGCAGGCCGAGCGGACCGGCCACCAGGAACGGAATGCGCCAGCCCCAGTCCAGCATGTCCTCGCTGGTGAGCATCATGTGCAGCGCAGTGACCGTGCCGGCGCCGGCGATGTAGCCGCCCAGTGTGCCGAATTCCAGCCAGCTGCCCATCAGGCCGCGGTTGCGGTCGGTGGAGTATTCGGCGATGAAGGTGGCCGCGCCGCCGTACTCGCCGCCGGTGGAAAAGCCCTGCACGACGCGGGCGAGCAGCAGCAGGACCGGTGCCCAGATGCCGATGCGCTCGTAAGAGGGAATCAGGCCGATGGCGAACGTGCCCAGTGCCATCAGGATCATGGTGAAGGCCAGTACTTTCTGCCGCCCGTAGCGGTCACCCAGCGGGCCGAATACCAGCCCGCCCAGTGGGCGAACCAGGAAGGCCACGGTGAAGGTCGCAAACGCGGCGATCACCTGTGCGGTGGGATTGCTGGAGGGGAAGAAGACCTGGCCGATGGTCACGGCAAGATAGCCGTAGACACCGAAGTCGAACCATTCCATTGCGTTGCCCAGCGCGGCGGCGCCGACGGCGCGCTTGAGCATGGGTTTGTCGACGACGGTGATCTCGTCGACGTTCAGATGGCGGCGGCGCTTGAACCAACCGAAATGGGCGTGGGCATCAGGGGTGTCCTGCATGGGGACGTCCTTTCTGTTATTGGATGGAAGTGCGGAATTGACGGTGTGGTGTGTCCCGGTAATCGGAAACGGCGACGCTGGCGCAACTGGCGCAGGGGCGTCGAAGCGGGCGGTCCACGCTGGACCAGGGCATGCGGGAGACGACCACCCACGGAAATCCGGCCCGGGATGGGCGAAAGACGGTGGAGATCGACATCAGCCTGGCCGGATCAGGCAGGAAGCAAAGCGATAAGCGCTGTGGCGCTCAAAGCCTGCGCGGCGTCATCCACCCGGATCCGGCATGCGGCGGAGGAATGACGGGGTGGGAGCGGATGTGGCAAGCGGTACGCCGGTCGGCCGTGCTCCCCACGTAACAGGCATGCCTGCCACGTAGTACGTCGTGTCGATCATCAGGTCATGATAACGGTTACAGCGTGAACGTGAAGCGACCCCCGCAGCAGCGGACACTGTGTTCTGGCATCCCTGTTCATGCGCGCGCTGCACTGACATGCCGTGAACGCAGTCTGGGCGCACCGCTCACACCGCAGTCCTTACGGTGTTGGGGAACCCACGCAACCGGAGCATCACATGACCCGTCGCATTCCCGAAGGTACGCTTGTCGTCGTCACCGATGGTGGCTCAGCCCGTGTATTCATCAACGTTGGCAGCGATCATCAGCTGACGCTTAAGCAGGAGGGCGAGCTGCGCCTGCAGGACATCAGCGAGCAGGGTGTATCGGGGCAGGGACCTTCAGGAGCGGTGCCGAAGGACATGTCCATTTCCCAGCTCAACGAGGCAACCTTCGCCAAGCAGGTTGCCGAGCAGTTGAATGAAGATGCGTTGAAGAACCGCTATTCGCATCTGATTCTTGTGGCCGACCCGATCACGCTCGGCCGCATCCGGCCACTGCTGCACAAGGAAACGCAGGCGCGGCTGCTGGATGATCTGGCGAAGAACTTCACCAATGCACCGCTGGAAGACATCCAGCGCGCGCTGGCGGCGTAGCCCATGCCCTTCATGCGCGACCACCAGGCCGTCGAGCCGGCCCGCAGCGACGTTGATATGCAGGACGGCTGGCTGCTGATCGAGTTCGGCGCGCCGTGGTGTGGCCACTGCCAAGCTGCACAACCGGCGCTGCAGCAGTTCGTGGACGCGCATGATCTTCCGCATTGGAAGATCGAGGATGGCAAGGGCAAGCCACTGGGGCGCTCGTTCCAGGTGAAGCTGTGGCCGACCGTGGTGCTGCTGCGTGATGGTGAGGAGGTGGCGCGCGTTGTGCGGCCGGTGGAGAGCGCCGATCTATCCACGCTGCTGGCCGCGCTGCCAACGTAATCCTGGCGGATACTGTTGAAATGTAGAGCCGAGCCCACGCTTGGCTGCTCTTTTCGCGATTCGCAAAGAGCAAAACCAGTCGAGCAAGCTCGGCGCTACCTGCCGAACTGTTCGGGCCAATCGCGGTACAGCGCCACCTGGCCGTTGTGGCGCACGGCCGAAACCGCAGCCGCGTCGATCTGGCCGATCAGCCAGCGGCTTTCCTCGGTGAACACGCGCTCGCTCTCGCACAGCACGCCATTGGCCGGCATGCCACGGTCGGCAGGGACATACAATGCGGCGCGGCCGAAGTTCACATCCACCGATGGGCTCCACGGGGCCATGCCGGCGGTGGCCGACACCAGCACCGGCAGCTGGTTTTCCAGTGCCCGCGCCTGCGAACCGATGCGTACCCGGTAATAGCCGGCCTCGGTATCGGTACAGCTGGGGGCCAGCAGCAGGTCGATACCCGCCTCGGCCAGTTGCCGGGCCAGCATCGGGAATTCGGTGTCGTAGCAGATCAGGATGCCGAGCCTGCCCAGCGGCGTGTCGAAGGTGCGCAGTCCCTCGCGGCCACCGGCAATGTTCCATTGCTCGCGCTCGAAGCGGGTCATGATGAGCTTGTCCTGATGGCCCAGCAGCCCCTGCGGGCCAAACAGGAACGCGCGGTTGCGGTACTGCCCATCATCGTCCAGCACCGGCGCCGAGCCGGGGCAGAACCAGACGCGATGGCGCCGCGCGGTCTGCGCACACAGGGCCTGCCAGCGCGGCAGCAGCGGCTGGATGCCCGCGATGGACGCCGCCAGGTCGCTGCGTTCGGCAGGCGGCAACTGCCCGGTGAGGGTCATCGCCGCGTATTCGGGCAGCAGCACCAGCTGCGCGCCGGCCGCTGCAGCTTCGGCAACGTGGGCGTCCAGGTGTGCGGCGTACGCGTCCCACTGTTCGATCAGCTCGATGGCGTACTGGCTGGCTGCGAAGCGGATCATGCCGGCAGTTCCTTCAGCCAGAAGGACATTGGCTTGGCGCTCTTTTCGTGTTGGCCGACGTCTCGCCAGGTGAAGGTGGTACTCAGTTCGGGGTGGTGGACGTAGCCGCGGTTGTGCCAGAACGCATCCAGCGGCTGGTAGCCGGCGGGGCGCAGCGGGTGGTCCAGTGGGCGCAGCACCGCGCTGAAGCAGCACAGGGAAAAGCCGGCCTGGCGCGCGTGCGCCTCGCGGGCGTCGAAGAAGCGCACGCCCGCGCCTTGGCCGCGGTACTCGGGCAACAGGACGGATTCGCCGAAATAGAAGATCTGCTGCGGGTCCCAGTCACCGCCGAGGAAGGGCGCCTGGAATTCAGTGGTCTCTTCGCGCATGGGAATACCGGTGGAGGCACCGACCACACGATCACCGTCCTGGGCCAGCACGATGATGCTGCCGCTTGCCGCTGCGTAGGTGGAGACGTAGTCGCGCTCGTAGGCGAGGTCACCTTCGTACAGATAGGGGAAATCGCGGAACACACGGATGCGCAGGCGCGCCAGATCATCGAGGTACGGGGTCGCCGCCGGCCCTTGTAGCGTGGTGATGCGCACGTTCGTTGCTGCCCCATGGATACTGGGGGTGAGTATAGGCTATGCTTCCCGGCCCGCCCATCCCCCAGGACCGCCTCATGAGTGCCACCGACGTCATCCGCGCCTACTACGACGCCTTCAACAGCGGTGATATCGAGGCGTTCGTCGCCCAGGTGACCGACGACGTGGTGCATGACATCAACCAGGGCGGCCGCGAGGTCGGCAAGGAGGCGTTCCGCGCGTTCTGCCAGAAAATGGCCCGTTCCTACCGCGAGCAGCTGACCGACATCGTGGTGTTCGGCAGTGCCGATGGCCGCCGTGGCGCTGCGGAGTTCATTGTCAACGGCCAGTACCTGGCCACCGACGAAGGCTTGCCGGAAGCCCATGGCCAGCCGTATGTGCTGCCGGCGGGTGCGTTCTTCGATATCCGTGATGGCAAGGTTGCGCGCATCACCAACTACTACAACCTGCCGCACTGGATCGACGCGGTCAGCCGCTGAGTAGCGTCGAGCAAGCTCGACGCTACCTGCCACACTTCAATGCAACGTCATGGGGCCGTGGTGCGCCCGCAGCTCCCCCAGCAGCCGGCGGCCACGCTGGCTGAGGGCAATGATGGCCGCGCTGACTTTGTGTACGTTGTAGCCCGGCCGGTCATGTGCGGTCGGGACTGGCGGTTCGTTCTCGCCGATCATGGTGGCCATGCCTTCAGCGGTGTACAGAGCGTGTTCCAGCCGGAAAAACAGCGCTTCCACTTCGGCGGTAATGCGGGGTGTTTCAGCGGACATGCGATGGCTCCTGGGAGAGTGGGCCACCCGTAGGTGGCAGGCGATGCGCGGTTGGAACTTCGGCTGAACTACCAGAGAAAGCCGGTGGGCCATACGGCCGCCGCGCACCGCCCGCCGTAGTCACGGCAAGCAGCTCTGGTAGTTCATTTCGGGGTTCCACGCCCGGCAGCGGTTACGCAACTGCGCGGCCATCCTGCACCCTGCCATCGCGGCGGATCCAGATTCTTTTTCATCATCGCGTTGCCTCATTTACCGCGCTGCCAAGAGCCTTTGCACGTACAGCCCCGCGAGCGGCCCGAATGTGTCACGTCAAGACGTGATGCACCCGGCGCACGCTACTCTGCTTACCTGCGGGCGCTCACCCACCGCGGGAGAACCGACCGCCGACTCATAGCTCAGGGCCGCGAAAAAACGCCGAAAACGTCGCATCTGCACCCCAGTTTTATTGTACTGGCGCGAGGCACCGTTACTGATCGCGGCGAACTTCACCGGCATGATCCGGTTGGAAACGGCCGCTTGAAGAGCAGGTGGGGCCAGTCTGTCTTCCAGAGCGAGGGTGGTGAATACAAAAAGTTGCATATGAAAGCGACAATTCTCGTCGCGTTTACATCTGTTCAGTTGCAGCGCAGCGTGTGCAGGCATAGACCGGGTGCTACGATCCGATCACCACCTGAATCGATCCAAACGCCGATGCCCCTGCTGGACCGTCGCCTCCTGATCGCCCTCGCCGCTACTGCCATGCTCGCCTCCGGCGCCGGCACGGCCGCCCCCCCGAAGTCTGCCGCCGACAAGGCCTACGCCTCGGTCGACCCCTTCATCGGCACCGGTGGGGAAGGGCATACCTACCCCGGTGCGACCGTGCCGTTCGGCATGGTCCAGCTCAGCCCGGACACGCGCATCCAGCCGCGCGAAAAGGCCTATGGCTGGGCAGCCGGCTACCGCTACGACGACAGCAGCATTGTCGGCTTCTCGCACACGCATTTTTCCGGCACCGGCCATTCCGATCTGGGCGACATCCTGGTGATGCCCTTCACCGGGGATCCCGGCCTGGAACGCGGCGACCCGGAAAAGCCGCGCAGTGGCTATGCCTCGCGCTTCCGCCATGACGACGAGAAGGCCGAGCCGGGCTATTACGCGGTCACGCTGGATGACTACAAGGTGCGCGCCGAACTGACCACCAGCCAGCGCGTGGGCGTGCATCGCTACACCTTCCCCAAGGGTACCGCCGCGAAGATGCTGCTGGACATGCGGACCAGCATGTACGACTACCCGGGCAAGATCCTGTGGTCGCGCGTGCGTGTGCGCGATGACGGTACCGTTACCGGGTTCCGTGAAACGCGGGGCTGGGCAGCGGGCCGCCAGCTGTACTTTGCGATGCGCTTCTCGCGGCCGCTTACCGGGCACGAGCTGCACAGCACCGAGAAGGACATCGTCTACAAGGGCTTTGCGCCCCCGGGCGAGAAAGACCCAGCACAGCGTGCGCAGATCGAGGGCCGCCAGCTGGTGGGCACCTTCGACTTCGGCACGCTGGACGCGCCGCTGATCGTCAAGGTCGCGATCTCTCCGGTGAGCGAGGCCGGCGCCATCGCCAACCTGGATGCTGAAGTAGCCGACTTCGATTTCGATCGTGTGCGTGCGCAGGCGAAGCAGGAATGGACCCAGGCACTGTCGGTACTGGATATCGACGCGCCCGAACACGCACGCCGCAGCGCCTACACTGCGCTGTACCACACGATGCTGGGCCCGACGCTGTTCATGGATGCCGACGGCCAGTACCGCGGCGCTGACAATGCCGTGCACAGGGCAGAGGGTTACACCCACTATTCCACCTTCTCGCTGTGGGATACCTACCGCGCCCTGCATCCCTTGCTGACCCTGGTGCAGCCGGAAAAGCGCAACAGCGATTTCATCAATTCCATGCTGGCCCACCACGACCACAGCCCCTACGGCATGCTGCCGGTGTGGTCGTTCCATGGCCTGGAAGACTGGTGCATGATCGGCTACCACGCGGTGCCGGTCATTGCTGATGCGTACGTGAAGGGCATCCGTGGCTTCGACGCGGACAAGGCGCTGAAGGCGATGGTCGAAACGGCCAACTACGGCCCCTACGATGGTATCGCGCAGTACCGCGAGCTGGGCTACGTGCCGATTGACGAGGAAGGCGAGGCGGCCAGCAAGACGCTGGAATACGCCTACGACGACTGGACCATCGCGCGCATGGCGCAGGCGATGGGCAAGCAGGACGTGGCCGCCACCTTCGACAAGCGCGCTGGCAACTGGCGCAATGCCTTCGACAAGGACACCGGGTTCATGCGCGCACGCAAGCGCGATGGCAGCTTCCGCACCCCGTTCGACCCGAGCGCCAGCGGGTACGGCACCGACTACACCGAAGGCAATGCCTGGCAGTATTCCTGGTATGTACCGCAGGATGTGGCCGGTCTGGCGGCCGCGCATGGTGGCAGCGATAAACTGCTGGCGCGGCTGGACGAGGTGTTCAACGCCAAGGTCGATCCGTCCATCTTCGAACACATGGAAGACATCACCGGCCTGATCGGCTGGTATGCGCATGGCAACGAACCCAGCCACCACGTGGCCTACCTGTATTCGTACGCGGGGCAGCCGTGGCGCAGCCAGGCCCGCCTGAAGCAGATCATGGACACGCAGTACGCTGATCGCCCCGATGGCCTGGCCGGCAATGATGACGTGGGCCAGATGTCGGCGTGGTACGTGTTCACCGCGCTTGGGTTCTACCCGGTGGCGCCGGGTTCGGGCGAGTACATTCTCGGCCGTCCATTCCTGCCGAAGACCGCGATGCGCCTGCCCAATGGCAAGACGTTCACCATCGTGGCCAATGGCCTGGACGACACGCACACCTATGTAGGCAGCGTGAGCCTCAATGGCAAGCCGCTGCAGCGGACCTTCCTGCGCCACGATGAGATCCTGGCCGGTGGCAAACTGAGCTTCACCATGCAGGCCGAACCGAACAAGGCATGGCCGGGGCAGGGTGCGCAGGTACCGTATTCGATGTCCAAGCCGTAACGGTGGCGCCGTGCCGCAACCGGTAGCGTCGAGCTTGCTCGACTGCCGTTGCCCTATGTAGAGCCGAGCCATGCTCGGCTGCGCGAGAACAGTCGAGCATGGCTCGACTCTACAGAAGCCGGTCCAGCTTCTGCTCTGCGGCATCCGCATATTCACCACAGGTCTTTGCCTTGGCGGCGGCCGCTGCACCCGCCGCATAGTCCCAGCCACTGCCATCCGGGTGCGGGGTCAGCAGCACATCGCACGGCAGCGCGCGCACGGTGGCGAAGCTGCGGCGGAAGTCCTCGACCAGGTGCGGGTAGCGCGGGTTGTCCTGCAGCGTGTAGCCCGGCGCGCTGAGGCTGTCGGCGTAGGCGATGCGTATCGGCGTGCCGTTGCGGGTGTCGGTCCAGGTCCAGGCCGTGCTGCCGGGCGTGTGCCCGGGCATGAAGTGGGCGGTGAAGCGGATGCCGCCGACGTCGACGGTTTCGCCATCCATGATGAAGCGATCAACCTGGGCCGGCGGGAAGGCGAAGCGGTCGCCGAAGTGCAGGTCGTCGCTGCCACCACGGGCCAGAAGCACCGCAGTCTCGGCGTTCGCCAGTACCCGCGCGCCAGTGCGCCGCTTGAGTTCTGCCACGGGCCCGGCGTGGTCGGCATGGGCGTGGCTGAGCAGGATCACGCGCAGGTCGGCGGGGGCCACCCCGCGCAGTTGCAGGTTGTGCAGCAGGTGATCGGCCATCTGCGGCATGCCACCGTCCAGCAGTACGGCGCCCTGCGGGGTCTGCACCAGCAGGGCGGTGAGGTTGGCCGTGCCGATCTGCCAGGTATGGTCGGCGATCTGCAACGGGGCAATCGGCCGCAGCCACGACGCATCAACCGTATAGGCCTTCAGCTGCGGCAGCACCGTTTCGGCGGCGTGGGCGGCCGTCGGCAATGTGGTTGTCACGATGGTAGCAAGGGTGGCAAGGGGCAGGGCAAGTGGCAGCAGGCGCATGCGGAACGGTCGCTCGGGTAGGTGCAAGGACGCTATCACGGCCGGTTCTTGACGCGTTTCGCGTATTGCTCATGGCTGCAATAAGCGCGATGGTTGGTTCGTTCACCGATCAGGCGCTTGCATGATCCCGGCAGCAGCGGTGCGTGTGGATGGAATTTAAGCCCAGTGCAGCGGTCATCGCCACCAGCTGGGCCATGGGCAGCGTGCCGGTGCCGCTCACCTTGACCGCCCGCAGCGGGGCCACGTAGGCACTCATGGCGCAGCCGCCTGCAATCGGTCGTACATGCGCACCAGATCGACCAGGCTGCGTGCTTCCATCTTGCGCATCACCTGCGCGCGGCGCACCTTTACCGTGATCTCGCTGACGCCCAGATCGGCGGCGATCTGCTTGTTGAGGCGCCCACGCACGACGCCGTCGACCACCTCGCGTTCACCGGCACTGAGCGTCTGCCAGCGCGCCTGCAGTTCGCCCAGCGCTTCGCCCTCACGACGGCGCCCGCGGTCCAGTGCGATGCCTTTGTGGATGGCGTCGAGCAGTTCCTGGTCACGGAAGGGCTTGGTCAGGAACTCGATGGCTCCGTCCTTGATCGCGTTGACGCCCATCGCGATATCGCCGTGGCCGGTGATGAACACCACCGGTAGCTGCAGGCCAAGGCTGGCCATGCTGCGGTGGAAATCCAGGCCGCTCTGGCCGGGCATGCGCACGTCCAGCACCAGGCACGCCGGTGCGTCGTCACGCGCGTGGTCGAGGAAGGCCTGGGTGGACGCGAAGGCGCGCACCCGCAGGCCCATCGAGGACAGCAGATCTTCCAGCGCCGCGCGCACGGAGGCATCGTCGTCCACGACGTAGACAATGGGTGCCGGTTCGGCCGACGGTGTCACCGGCTTACGCATGGTCATCCTTGCCGGCGGCCGGCAGTTCGAACGTGAAACAGGCTCCCCCACCGGCCGCGCGCGTGGCGCATATACGGCCGCCATTGGCTTCGATCATCGAACGGCTCAGGCTGAGGCCCAGGCCGAGCCCGTGGTCCTTGGTCGTCCAGAACGCATCGAAGACGCGGTCGGTCTGTTCGTGGGGCAGGCCCTGGCCACGGTCACGGACACTCAGGCTGACCCTGCCGTGTCCATCGCGTGCGGTCAACAGCGACAGCCTGCGTTCGCCGGCGGGTACCTGGGCCATTGCGTCCACGGCGTTCAGCAGCAGGTTGCCGATGACCTGCTGCACCTGCACCGGATCAGCGAAGACTGGCGGCAGGTCGGCATCCAGCAGCAGCGCGACGTCCACCTGGTGCTGGTCCAGTTCGCTGCGCGAGAGTGCGAGCATGTCCTGCACGGCCTGGTTCAGATCGAAGACGCGGCGCTCCGGTGCGGCGCCCTGGGTCAGTCCACGGATGCGGGCAATCACGTCACTGGCGCGATGCGCGTCAGCCAGGATGCGTGCGATGGCCTGCAGCGCCCTGTCGACATTCGGGGGCGATTGCGCCAACCAGCGCTGACCGGCTTCGGCGCTGCTGGCGATGGCGGCCAGCGGCTGGTTCACCTCATGGGCGATGGAAGTGGTCAGCTCGCCTACGGTCGAGGCCCGTGCGACGCGCAGCAGGCGGGCCTGGGCTTCCTCCACCGCGGCCTTGGCGGCCTCCATCTTCAGAACCAGCCAGGTCGTGACGCCGATGACCAGCATGCCGATGGCCGAGTTGACCAGGCCGATGCGATAGGTGCCGAACCGGGTGAGGAAAAAGCTCAGCCCGGTGAGCGCGATGCACGCCGCGGCCAGCAGCAGCAGCCCGCGCGGCGGTAGCAGCCGCGACGCGGCGAGGATGACGGCCGCGTAGAAGCACGCCGCGGCCACGGCGTAATCGGTCAGCGTGTCGAGCAGGAAGATCGCCGTCACCACCACGATCAGGGCGAGCAGCGCCAGCGGGCGGCGGGGCGACAGCGAGGGCATCGGGAACAGCTCCCTGGCGGGTGGTTGGGGGGATGATAAGCGGCAGGGTGACGCCGGGCCATGGACGGCGGATCTGGCGGCCGGCCGTGCTGCGCACTCGCCGGGCATGGCCCGGCGCTACCAGTGGGTGCCGATCATGCCGGCAATGCCTTGGCAGATGTCTGCCTGGGTGGGCTATGCCGGCCACAGGCCGGCACTACCACCGCAAGCGGTCATTCCTCCATGCTGGCGTTCCAGAGCCCCTGCCGGCCCCGCGTCACTGCCACCCGTAGCGGCGGATGTAGAGCCGCTTCATCGCCGTGGTCAGCACCGCGTAGCCGAACAGGATCATCACCAGGAACGGCCAGTAGCCCAGCGGCAATGACTGCAGCTTGAAATAGCCGGCCAGCGGGGACATCGGCAGCAGCACGCCGATGGCCATGATCGCAGCGGTCATCAGCAGCAGCGCCGGCGCGGCGATGCTCTGCAGGAACGGCACCTTGGGGGTGCGAATCATGTGCACGATCAGGGTCTGTGTGAGCAGGCCGACCACGAACCAGCCGGACTGGAACAGGCTCTGGTCAGCCGCCGTGCGCGCGTCGAAGACATGCCACATCAGGGCGAAGCAGCACAGGTCGAAGATCGAGCTGATCGGCCCGAAGAACACCATGAAGCGCCCGATGTCCGCCGGATTCCATTTCAAGGGCTGCCGCACCAGTTCCTCATCCACGTTGTCGAACGGGATGGCGATCTGCGAGATGTCATACAGCAGGTTCTGAACCAGCAACTGCAGCGGCAGCATCGGCAGGAAGGGCAGGAAGGCGGAGGCTACCAGCACCGAGAACACGTTGCCGAAGTTGGAGCTGGCGGTCATGCGGATGTACTTGAGCATGTTGCAGAATGTGCGCCGCCCCTGCACCACGCCGTCCTCCAGCACCATCAGGCTCTTTTCCAGCAGGATGATGTCGGCCGCCTCCTTGGCGATGTCCACCGCGCTGTCCACGCTGATGCCGATGTCGGCCGCGCGCAGGGCCGGGGCGTCGTTGATGCCGTCGCCCAGGAAGCCGACGACCTTGCCCTGCGCGCGCAGGCTGCGGACCAGCCGTTCCTTGTGCAGCGGGGTAAGGCGGGCGAACACGCGGTGTCGCTGCAGGGCCTGCGACAGTGCTGCATCGTCCATGCGTTCGGTCTGCGGCCCGGTCACGATCGCCTCGACGTCCAGCCCGACCTGGGCGCATACGCGTGCGGTGACCAGCTCGTTGTCGCCAGTGAAGACCTTGACCTCCACGCCATGCGCGGCCAGCGCCTGCAGGGCCTGCGCGGCCGATTCCTTCGGCGGGTCGAGGAAGGCCACGTAGCCGACCAGGGTCAGCCCGCACTCATCGGCCTGCGAATAGACCGACTGGCTTGCCGCGGTCTCCTTCATCGCCACGGCCACCACGCGCAGGCCCTGTTCGTTGAGTTCCTCGGTGGTCTGCCGCACCCGCGCCAGCCGCGCCGCGTCCAGTGGCTGGTCGATGTCGTCCTCGCGCACGGTGCTGCACACTGCCAGCATCTCTTCCACCGCGCCCTTGCAGATCAGCTCGTGATGGTCCTCACGCTCGGCCACCACCACCGACATGCGGCGGCGCTGGAAGTCGAACGGAATCTCATCGACCTTGCGGTAATCCTGCGACAGACGCAGTGAACTCTGCAGTTCGACATGTTCGAGTACGGCGCGGTCGAGCAGGTTGATCAGGCCGGTCTGGAAATGGCTGTTGAGATAGGCGAACTTCAGCACGTCCTCCGAGTCGTGGCCGAACACATCGGTGTGGCGCTCCAGCGCTATCCGGTCCTGGGTGAGGGTGCCGGTCTTGTCGGTGCACAGGACCTCCATCGCGCCGAAGTTCTGGATGGCGTCCAGGCGCTTGACGATCACCCGCTGCCGCGACAGCAGCACCGCGCCCTTGGCCAGCGTGGAGGTGACGATCATCGGCAGCATTTCCGGGGTCAGGCCAACCGCCACCGACAGCGCGAACAGGAAGGCCTCGGTCCAGTCGCCCTTGGTCCAGCCGTTGATGAGCAGTACGAACGGCACCATGACCAGGGCGAAGCGGATCAACAGCCAGCTGACACTGTTGACCCCGGCCTGGAAAGCGGTGGGGGCACGTTCACTGGCGGTGCTGCGCTGGGCGAGGGTACCGAAGTAGGTGTGGTTGCCGGTGGCCAGCACCACGGCCGTGGCCGTGCCGGACACCACGTTCGTCCCCATGAACAGCAGGTTGGCCTGTTCCATCAGACCGGCGTCAGCGTCGCCGGGGCTGGCGAACTTTTCCACCGGCAGTGATTCGCCGGTCATCGCGGCCTGGGCGACGAACAGATCCTTGGCGCTCAGCACACGGCAGTCGGCCGGGATCATGTCACCGGCCGAGAGCACGATGTGATCGCCGGGCACCAGTTCGCGGATCGGAAGATCAAGCAGGCGTGCGGGGCCGCGGCTGTGCAGATGTGCACCGAAGTACTGGCCCGCCACGTCTGCCGCCTCGGTGCCGGTGCTACGGCGCAGCACACGCGAAGTGTTGCCGACCAGGGCCTTCAGCCGTTCGGCGGCACGGTTGGAACGGCCCTCCTGGACGAAGCGGATGAGGGTGGACAGCAGGACCATCGCGCCGATCACCACCGTGGCCTTGGCGTCCTCGGTCAGCCAGGACACGGCGGCCAGCACGCTCAGCAACAGGTTGAAGGGGTTGCGATAGCACTGCCACAGGTGGCGCCACCAGGGCAGCGGCTTTTCGTGATCGACTTCATTGGGACCCAGACGCGCCAGGCGCTCGCTTGCCTCCTGTGCGCTGAGGCCATCGCCGTGCGAGTCCAGTGCGGCCAGCAGGCGGGCGTCGTCGAGGCGGGACAGGGTGAGCAGGCCATCGGTCAGCGCGGCTGGCGCGGCCTCCGCGGAACCGCGGCCGAAGCCGGCCTCGGGCAGGGCGCGGCGGCGGAACAAACCGCCGGCGCGACGGCTGCGCAGAAAGGCGTTGAACCAGGCGTTGAGCAGGCTCATGGGGATGTCCTCGGAGTGTCGACCCGGCGCGGCCGGGTCGTGAAGTGGCGTGGTTCAGGCGCGGCGCGGGGCCGGGACCGGCGATGACCAGGACTGCGGGTGCAGGTGCTGGCTGCCGCCGATGCACAGCGGCTTCATCGCATTGCGCAGGGAAGGGGGCAGGTGGCGCACTACGTTGATGCGTTCGCTGATCGGCAGCAGTGACAGCGCATCGGCAACGACGCGTGGTGAACCCAGCGCAAGCGAGCGGGCGAACATGACTGGGCCGTGCTGCAGCAGGCGGCTGCGCAGGCCGGCGGCATCGCGCTCACCGATCAGGCGGCGCAGGCTGATGTAGAGGATCTTGTAATGCATGGGGATTCTCCGGGCAGGCGACGCCCGGAGCCCCCATCACGCGAGCGGACAGGGACCAGCGGCAGGCGCCGTCAAGGAACAGGGAACTGCAACGAAGGGCGCGGTGCGCCCGGCAGGGTCGGGGTCCATCAGCGTCTCCGTGGGCAGGGGCCTGCTTGGGCCAGTGGCGCTATTGTCTGCGCCCGGATGCCGCGGGCCTAGATGCCCGTGGGTAAGCGTGGCTATACGTTGGTATAGGCAGCACCCTGTAGAGCTGAGCCATGCTTGGCTGGCTTTCCTGCGATGCGTGGTGAATGGCATCCGCGCGTGGCGTGGTTCTACACACCTACGGATCGGTCGGCGAAGGCGTCGGTGGCGCGGACCAACGCATCGGTGGTGGCCGGCTCGGTGGCGCTGTGTCCGGCCAGGACCATCTCCAGCCGGGCTTCCGGCCAGGCGCAGGACAGCTCCCAGGCGCTGCGGGCCGGGCAGATGATGTCGTAGCGTCCCTGCACGATCACGCCGGGTAGATGACGGATGCGGTCGATGTCGCGCAGCAGCTGCCCGTGCTCGAGGAAGGCATTGTGGCGGAAGTAGTGCGCTTCGATGCGCGCCTTGGCCAACGTGTCCAGCGGGTCGGCCTCGGTTGCGGTATCCACCTCGTGCATGAGGGTGGCCGCGTTGTCCTCCCAGCCCAGCCAGGCGATGGCGGCAGCGATACGCGTGTTCTGGTCCGGGCTGTCCAAACGCCGCCAGTACGCACCGATGAGGTCGCTGCGCTCGTCTTCGGGAATATGGGCCTCGTAGCGCGCCCAGCGTTCCGGGAAGATCCAGCGGGCGCCGCCCTCGGCCTGGTTGAACCAGGCATTCTCCTCGGCCCGGCCCAGGTACACGCCACGCACGATCAGCCCGGTCGCGCGATGCGGATGGGCCTGTGTGTAGGCCAGTGCCAGGGTGGAGCCCCAGGAGCCGCCAAATACCAGCCAGCGTTCGATGCCCAGCTGTGCGCGGACCTTTTCAATGTCCTCCACCAGATGGGCGGTGGTGTTGTCGCGGAGTTCGCCGAACGGCGTGGAGCAGCCACACCCGCGCTGGTCGATCAGCACGATGCGGTAGCGCGATGGATCGAAGAAGCGACGATGGACCGGCGAGACGCCTGCACCCGGGCCGCCATGCAGGAACACGGCGGGAATGCCTTCGGGATTGCCGCATTCCTCGACATGCAGCGTATGCAGCGCGTCCACTGCAATCGTATGTTCGCGGTAGGGCGTGATCGGTGGATAGAGCGTGCGCATGGGCGGCCTCACAAGCAGGAACGCGCAGCATAGCGGTGCCAGCACCCGGGCGGTGCAGATCGCAGTCGAGCACGCTCGACTCTACAATGCAGGCCATGCCTACCCTGGATGACCTGCGCCGCTATGCGGTGGCGCGTACGCTGTTCACGCCGACGACCCTGTTGGCGGCCATCCGCCGCCTGGGCTTCGTGCAGGCCGATCCGATCCGGGCGCCGGCCCGTGCCCAGGATCTGACCCTGCGGCATCGGGTGAAGGGCTACAGGGCCGGTGATCTGGAACGGCGTTATGCACGTCTTCCGGTGGAAGAAGACTGCCTGGTCAACTATGGCTTCCTGCCGCGCGAGCACCTGGCGTTGATGCACCCGCGGGTGTCGTCCCGGGTATGGGACGCAGCTACGCGGCGCAGGGCTGCCGAGGTGCTGGCGTTCGTACAGGCGCGTGGCAGCGTGCATCCGCGCGAGGTCGACCAGGCATTCGCCCATGGCCGTGTGGCCAACTATTGGGGCGGCACCAGCAATGCCAGCACCCACCTGTTGGATGGAATGCACTATCGCGGCATGCTGCGCGTGCAGCGCCGTGACAGCGGCACCCGCATCTACAGCGTGGCATCGCACCCGGCGGTGGCGGCGGGCGCGGCGGCTGACGCGCAGCGCGCCGCCGCATTGGTCGACCTGGTGGTGCGCAAGTACGCGCCGCTGCCCGCCGCCAGCCTGGTGTATCTGGTACGCCTGCTCGGCTACGGTGCACCGCACCTGCGCGCGCCGTTGCAGCGCGCCTTGCAGGAGGCCCGGCAGACACTGGCCAGTGTCTGCACTGACGGCACTCGCTGGTATTGGCCCGTGGGCGAGAATCCGAGCTCGCGGCGTTTCCGGCTCGACGATCAGCTGCGGCTGCTGGCGCCCTTCGATCCGGTTGTCTGGGACCGCCGCCGGTTCGAGCTGCTTTGGGGCTGGACCTACAGATTTGAAGCGTACACGCCCGCGGCCAAGCGCCAGTTCGGGTACTACGCCTTGCCGCTGCTGTGGCGTGGTGAGGTACTTGGCTGGGCCAATGTCGCCAGTCGCGAAGGCGTCCTTCAGCCCAGCTTCGGTTATGCCAGCGGCAATGCGCCGAAGGAGGTCGCGTTCCGCAACGCGCTGGATGATGAGTTGCAGCGCCTGGACGATTTCATGCAGGGTCAGCGGCGGGTGTGAACGGTGGACACGGCATCAGCCATGGTCACGGCCATCTGTCGGTCGCAAGGAAGTGCCCAGTGTTGAGGCAGCGAATGTCCCGGCCATTCCGTGATTGCATTCTTCCAGCCGTGCGTTGGCCACCGCCTGGGTCGCCCCGCAATGGGCGCAGGCCAGCACTGTGCCGCCGTCTAGGCGTGCGATCTGCGCTTCTGCAGCACGGCTGACCTTGCCGCATGCCTGGCAGCGCAACGCCATTGAACGGATCCGTACGATGCCTCCTGTTGGATCCCTGTCTGCGTCCAGGGCCAGGACGAAAAATCGACCGGTATTGGGCATGGCTCTGTCTCTGTGGAACGTGCAGTCAGCCTGCCCGCAGTGGAGGCGGCTGGACGTGATGGAACCCTCAATCCGATGTCGACGTCGATGGGCTGGCCTTCACGCCTGCGCATGCTGCGGTGAGCGCCTGTACGGTGGTTTCAGGTGTTCCGCTTCAGCGCCGCCTGCCGTGCGGCGAAGACTTCCGGGGTCTGTGGCTTGACGAACAGGGCTACCAGCTCGGGAAACTCGTTCTTGACCGCGGTCTCGATTCGGGTGATGCAGGCTTCGATCTGTGGCGTGCGCCGGTCGTCCTCGAATTCCGCGCTGAGCATGGCCACCACCTGTTCGGGGCCCATCTGCAGGGTGGTCACGCCATTGGCACGCAGCAGATCAGGGTCGGTAACCGCCACGGCCATGATGCGCTGCGCCACCGCCGGGTGCGCCGGCTCCCCCACCAGCAGGCCCTTGGTTTCACGGGCCAGCAGGAAGGCAGTGACGGCCAGCACGGCAGCGATGCACAACGACGCCACGCCGTCCAGGACCGGCATGTCCAGCAGTTGCGCGGCCAACAGGCCGACGAGGGCGAAACCCAGACCGAGCAGGGCCGCAGTGTCTTCCAGCAGCACGGTGAAGGTAGAAGGATCCTTGCTGCGCCGAAAGGCTTCGAAGTAGCCCATTCGCCCCTTGCTGCGGCGGAATTCACGCAGGGCGATGTACCACGAGCTCCCTTCGAACAGCATGGATACGCCCAGGACGGTGTAGCTGAGGGCGTGGTTGCTGGCCGGTTGCGGATGGCGGATGTGCTGGACACCCTCGTAGGCCGAGACCCCCGCACCGGCGGCAAAAACCAGCAGGGCGACGATGAAGCTCCAGAAGTACAGCTCACGGCCATAGCCGAACGGGTGCAGCGTATCAGGCCGTTTTTCCGACCGATGCAGGCCGTACAGCAGCAGGACCTCGTTGAGCGTGTCGACAAGCGAGTGCACGCCTTCACTGAGCATGGCCGAGCTGCCGGAGATGCCGGCGGCGATGAATTTGGCGACGGCGATGGCAAGGTTGCCGAGCAGCGCTGCGTAGACGACCAGGCGGGAGCCTGTGGGAGCGGCCATGTGCGTTGTGGATGGAGGGGAGGTGCTGATGGTGCGATGCCCGGTGTCCGTGCCGTGTCTACGCCGCCGGGCATGGCCCGGCGCCACCGGGTCGTGGAAGCGCCAGAGGGTGTCAGCTGCTGCCGGCCAGCACCGCACGTACACGGCCGGCCAGCTCGCCGATGGTGAAGGGCTTGCCGATCAGCTGCACATGCGCGTCAAGCACGCCGTCGTCGACCAGTGCATTGCGGCTGTTGCCGGTGGCGAACAGGACTTTCAGCTGCGGATGGCGCGCCCGCGCCTCATCGGCCAACTGGCGGCCATTCATTCCCGGCATCACGACGTCGGTGAACAGCAGGGCGATGCCAGGATGGGCCTGCAGCAGCGGCAGGGCACTTTCGGCGCCATCGGCAGAAAGCACCTGGTAGCCCAGTTCGGACAACGCATCCACCGAGAAGGCACGCACTGCTGCATCATCATCCACCACCAGGATCTGCTCCGCGCCACCACCGGACAAGGGGGCGGGTGCGGCGGGCGTGGCTGGCAGTGCGTCCACCTCGGCCAGCAGGCGCGGCAGGTAGATCACCACGGTGGTGCCTTCGCCGGGCGTCGAGTGCAGGCGAACGTGGCCGTTGGACTGCTGCACGAAGCCGTAGACCTGCGACAGCCCCAGGCCGGTACCCTGGCCGACGGGTTTGGTGGTGAAGAACGGATCGAAGGCGCGCGCCACCACCTCCGGCGACATGCCACTGCCGGTGTCGGCCACCGCGATGCGCACGTAGTCACCGGCGGGGATGCCGCCATGTTCAAGCGCATTGGCCTGGTCGACGTGGCAGTTGCTGGTGTGGAGATTCAGGTGGCCACCCCCCTGCATCGCATCGCGCGCGTTCACCGCCAGGTTGAGAATCACGTTCTCCAGTTGGTTGGCATCGGCGTGTATCCACCACTGGCCGCCGCCCAGTACGGTCTGCAGAATGACGCTGCTGCCGAGCGAATGGACCAGCAGGTCGGTCATGCCGGCAATCAGATGGTTCACGTCCAGTGCCACCGGCTGCAGCGGCTGCTGGCGCGAGAAAGCCAGCAGCCGCTGGGTCAGCTGGGCGGCGCGCTGGGCACCATCCAGGGCCATTTCGATATAGCGCGCTGCGCGCGCGTCACTGTCGCCGATGCGCAGGGCCAGCAGGTCCAGCGGGCCGATCACCGTAGCCAGCATGTTGTTGAAGTCGTGCGCGATGCCGCCACTGAGCTGGCCGACCGCCTCCATCTTGCGGCTCTGCCGCAGCGCATCTTCCACCCGCAGGCGTTCGGCCACTTCGGCGCGTACGCGCGCTTCCAGCTGTTCGTTCAGCTCGCGCAGGCGCTCGTCTGCCGCCTTGCGTGCGGTGACGTCGATGGCCACGCCGAGCATGCGCACGCAGCGCCCGCCCTCGAAGATCCCGCGGCCCTTGGCCGCGACCCAGCGCACGATGCCGTCTTCCTTGCCAACCGTGCGGTACTCCACATCGTAGCTGGCGCGCCGCTGCGGGTCGGCGGCGGCCTCGATCGCCGCAAGTGTCAAGGCTCTGTCATCCGGGTGCAGGCCGTTGTGGAAGTCCTCGATCGTCACCTCCGCATCCGGTGAAATGCCGAACATCGCCTTGGTGCGCGCTGGCCAGAGCATGATGCTCTGGACCAGGTCCTGGTCCCAGAGACCGAGTTCACCGGCCTCCGTCGCCAGACGCAGGCGTTCCTCACTCTCGGCCAGTGCGGCTTCGGCGGCCTTGCGCCCGGACAGGTCGAGCATGGCGCCGATCATCCGCAGCGGGCGCCCCTCGGGATCGCGCAGGACCGCGCCACGGTCGAGCACATCGGCGTAGCTGCCATCCGCCCGGCGGAAACGATACTCGCCGATCCACGCGGTGCCGTCACCGTCAATGACGGCGTGGATGTTGCGATCAATGCGGTCGCGGTCCTCAGGATGGATATGATCCAGCCACCACTGCGCGCTGGTTTCCATCAATCGATGCCCGAACAGGCTGGACAGTGCCTCGTTCCAGATCACGTGGCCGTCGGACATGCGCCAGTCCCAGACGGCATCGTTGGTGGCCTGTGCGGCCAGCCGATAGCGCTCCTCGATATCGAGGCGCTCGGCTTCGGCCGACTTGCGGTCGGTGATGTCCAGCGAGGTACCCACCAGGCCGATGACCTCGTCATCGCCGTTGCGCAGCGGCGCCTTGGTCGACAGCCACCAGGCGCGACGTCCATCGGGAAAACTGACCTCTTCCTCAAGCTGCTCGCTGCGGCCAGTGGACATGACCCGCTCATCGGTGGCCATCACCGCCGCAGCCTGTGCGGGATCGGCCAGCAGTTCGGCATCGGTGCGGCCAACGTAGTCGGCAGGCGGACGACCTATCAGCTGGGAAGTGCCACTGTTGCCGATCAACAGGCGCCCCTGGCGATCCTTGGCGTACATCACGCCGGGTGCGGCCTCAAGAAAGGAATGCAGCAGGGCCTGCGCCTGGTCGCGCTCGGCCTGGACCCGCAGGCGCTCGCCGATGTCGATGAGGACCCCTGGAAAGCCCTTGGCCTTGCCATGTTCGTCCAGGTCCACGCGACCGATGCTCTCCAGCCAGTGATAGCCGCCGTCGGCGTCGCGCGTACGATACTGGTGGGCAAAGCGGCCGCCGTGCTGCACGGCATGTTCAATGGCCGCCATCAGGCCGGGCAGGTCGTCGGGGTGGACCGCGCCCAGTACGTCGTGCAGTTGCAGCCTGCGCTGCGCCAGCGCCGGGTCCAGGCCGAACGCCCGCGCCAGTGCTTCGTCCACGGTCAGCTGGTCGCGCGGAACATCCCAGAACCAGGTGCCGACGATCGCGCCCGCCGCCAGGGCCATGTTCACGCTATCGGTGGCATGCGCGGCTTGCGGCAGGGAAGCGGGAGGCTGGTTCACGGACGATCTCGAACGGCAGGCGATCACCTGCCACGGTGCGTGGCAGGCAGATCAAGGGCTGCAAGTGTAGATCAACGGCATGTCACGGCCGCGTGCTGCCGGTTCAACTGCCGCCCGGTTTCATCCGCATCACACGCTTGCGGTACTCGTAGACGTTGTCGCCGCGAACGCGCCGCTCCTGCGTGCCGGTGATCGAATCGACCCGCTGGTCCGAGCCGGTGACCGGCTTGGCATCAATCGCGGTTTCATGTTCGAACGAATGTGATTTGTCGGTGTTGCGGTAATAGCGGTACAGCGCCCAGTACAGCGCCGCAGCACCGGCCGGGCCGGCCGCCAGCAACCAGAGACCACTGTCGTCACTCATGTTGTCGCCACCAGGAAGGCAATTGCGAGGGCTTCGATGACCGTGCCGGTGGCCAGTGCGGCCAGCAGCATCTTCCACTGCTGCACGGGCACGCTGCCCATGGTCTCACCGGTACGGCCGTTCACCGCGATGTAGTGCAGCATGCCGCCATTGGCGCCGGGCTGGTGGTAGGAATACAGCCATACCGGCAGGTACATCGACACCCAGCGGGTGCCATGCACGTCCAGCTGCTCCTGTTCCCAGCGTACGCCACGGTCGTAGCGGCGCACGCTGGATTCAACCTGGGCGCGGGCGATCGACAGCAACTGGTCTTCCAGCCGCGGGCGCAGTTTCTCCACATCCAGGGTGCGCTTTTCGGAGGTGAAGCCCGCCAGGTAGGACGCGTTCCACTTCACCGCGTTCTTGGTGTCGAACGGCAGAATGGTGTTGATGATGTTGTTGGTATTGGTGCGCGTGTCGAGATTGCCGCGCTCGGCCGAGGATTCCAGCGGCAGGTCATCGACGGTGAACGCCACCTGGCGTTCGACCTGGTAGATGTCCGCGTCGTAGTAGGTCTGCTTGTTCTTCTCGGTGCCGCGGGTATATTCGCGCGTCTTGATCTCGCCCTTGCCGGCCACCGCCGCGCTGACATTGCTGTCCACGATCATGTAGGGCAGGTACACGCCCATCACGTTTTCCGGGGTGAACTGGTCCTTGAACGCCTTCAGCGCGAACATCCGCCGCTTGTCGACAAACTGGCGGATGCGTGCGACCGCATCGTCCTTCCTGATGTGGAAGGGCAACACGGCATCGGGCACGGCACCGTTGCTGATCTGCTCGTTGACGCCGAACACGTGGCGGCACCAGTGGCAGCGTGCGGTCATCGTGCTTTCGGTATTGACGGTTACCTCGGCACCACAGCCGCTGCACTTGAAGGTCATCAGCGCCGAGGTGCCAGCGTCGATGTCACGTGCACCGGAGGCGATGACCGTGCCCCGCAGCTGGTCCAGCGCCTCACCCAGGCCAAATTCCTCCTCCACCCGTGCGCCATGCCATTGGTGACGGCAATACAGGCAGACCAGGATATCGGTGCCGAGCTTGGGGCGGATGTCGGTGGCGCCGCACTTCGGGCAGCGGTTCAGGCCATCCTCGAGTTCGCTGGCCGAGGTGTCGATGGCCAGCGGATCGGGGGCCTCGATTTCATCGCGGATGGCCTGCGGCAGCGTGCTGGTATCCAGCGGGAAGCTGCCGGGCGCGGGCGGAACGTCCTGCGGTGACCCCGGCCCATCCAGCTTCGCCGCCGGCAGTGGCGGCGGCGAAGCAGGAACAGCCTGGGGCAGCGGTGGCGGACCGTTTCTGGGGTCGGACATGGTGTCTGCGCGTCCTGCGTGTTACAGGCCCAGTGCCTTGGCCTTCAGTGCGTCGTAATCGCTCTGGGTGATCAGGCCCAGGTCCAGCATCTCCTTGGCCTTCTTCAGCTTGGCCACCGGATCATCGGCAGCCGGTGCCGCCGGCTGCTGCAGGCTGCCCGCACCGAACATGCCCGAGGCCATGCCGACACCGACCAGGCCGGCGGCACCGCCGTTTTCGCCGGCCGACTGGATGCCCTGGGCCACGCTGGCCTGCAGGTTGGAATTGCCACGTGCACCGGACAACGCATCGGCACGCTGCACGGTCTTCAGCAGTTCGCGGGTGTTGGCGTCGTATTCAATGGAAACAATGGCGGTCTTGACGATGGCCAGGCCACGGTCGGACTGCCACTGGTAGGCCTGTTCCACGGCGGCCGACAGGCTCTGCGCAAAGCCGATGGAGTCCTGCTGCAGCCTGGTGATGCGGTTGCCCTTGGCCGGGTCGTTGCTGTACAGGCTGAAGGCCGGTGCCAGTGAACCCACCACTTCGTTGAACAGCTGGGTGGCGGCGGCATTGTCCATGTCGGTGAAGTCGAACACCTGGCCTGGCCGCAGGTAGCTGGCCGGCACGAAGTTCTTCACGAACAGGATCGGGTCGACGATCTTCAGCGTGTACGAGCCACGGGTGACCGCACCGACCTGGGTGTTGAGGAAGGCGTCATCCCAGTAGATTTCCGACTGGGTGCCGAAGCGGTTGTCCGGCAGTTCCTTCAGCGAAACGAAGAAGGCCGCCTGCTGTGCGCCGGGCTGGCCGCCGAACTTGAAGCGTTCCCAGCTCTGCTTGATGAAGGTGCTGACCAGGCCGTCACCGGCGAAGATCGACTGCGAGTTCAGATCATCCGAGCGCCATTCGTAGCCACCCGGTTCGGCCACGAAGGCGGTGATCGCGCCGTCCTGGAACAGCAGCAGGCCGTAGCCTTCGGGCACGACGATCTTCGAGCCGTTGCTGATGATGTTGGAGGAGCCGTGGGTATTGGAGCCACGGCCGGCATTGGTGCCCTGCGGCACCGCCGCGAACAGCGCTGCGGTCGACGGCAGGCCCGCCGGTACGGTGTAGAAGTCTTTCCACTGGTCGGCCAGAACACCGCCCACCGCACCCTTGACCGCCTGTACCAGACCCATGACCTGCTCCCTGTGGTTACCGGACAGGCACCGTGCCTGTCATCGGCTGACTATAGAGGAGCGGGGCGGTGCTTCGCCACCGGTACCGGCGGTGCCTGTTCATGTGGCGGGATCAGCGCACCGACTGCGGTACCCGCCTCAGCTTCGAGGTGTCATAGCCCATCGCGGCAATGCGATCGACAGCGGCCTGGTAGTCCTGCGCCGATACCTGCGGCGTGCGTGCCATGTACCAGACGTAGTCGCGCTTGCTGCGGGCAACGATGGTCTGCTGATAGTCCTCGTCCAGCCAGGCAATGATGTACTCGGCCTGGATGGGCCAGACGAACTGCATGCCCCACACCGCGCCGGCGCCTTCCTTTTCGACCCGGCCCACCGGGTGCATGCTCTTGAATGGCGCGTGGAAGCTTCCCTTGCGGTAGGTGAAGGTGGTCTGGATGCGACCGTCCGGCTTCAACGCATAGCTTTCCACGGCGTCGAAGGCTTTACGCTCGGGCCAGGAGGGGATATGGGCGATGACGTACCAGTCGCCCATGAAGCGCGGCACGTCCACCGATGCAGCGCGTGGCAGCGGCCGGGTGTCCTGGCTGCTGCAGCCGCTGCCGAACAGAGCCACGGCCAGCAGTGAAAACAGGGGCAGGCTTCGCATGGCGGGGCTCCTTCAGCGGGGGCGGAACAGATAGTGGGCAACCAGCCACTGCTGGCCGTCGTCATAGCCGAACAGTTCGGCGCAGGCCATCCAGAACATCCGCCAGCGCTGCCACCAGACCTGCGCGGCGGCCTCGCCATAGGTCGCCTGCAGCACCGGCATCAGCTGGGCGCGGGCAGCGTCCTGGTTGTCCAGCCAGTGGTTGGCGGTGCGCTGGTAATGGGTGCCGTCCAGCAGCCAGCGCTGGTCCAGCTGCAGGTGCTGCTGGAAATGCAGCAGCGTATCGGCCGCCGGCATCAGGCCGCCGGTGAAGAAGTGGCGGCCCATCCAGTTGTCATCGCCTTCGGTCTCGAACGGGTACATCAGCGTGCGGTGGGCGAAGATGTGCACGAACAGCGCACCGTCGGGGCGCAGCCAGCCGGCGATCCGCTGCAGCAGCTGCGCGTAGTTGCGCACGTGTTCGAACATTTCCACCGACACGCAGCGGTCGAAGCGTGCAGCAGGCAGTTCCAGCAGGTTGACGTCGCGGGTGAGCACCTCCACGTTGCGCAGGCCGCGCGCCTGGCACTGGCCGAGGATGTGCTCGCGCTGGCTGTTGGAGTTGGACACCGCAGTGATGCGCGCATTCGGGTAGCGTTCGGCCATCCACAGCGTCAGCGAACCCCAGCCGCAGCCCAGTTCAAGAATGTCCTGTCCATCACGCAGTCCGGCGCGTTGCGAATACAGCTCCAGCATCGCCTCTTCGGCCTGGTCCAGCGTTTCGTGACCGGTGCGGTAGTAGCAGCTGCTGTACTTCAGGCGCTTGCCCAGGCAGGCCTGGAAGAACGCGGCGGGCACTTCATAGTGCTGGCGGTTGGCCGCATCGACGTGCAGCGCCAGCGGGCTGCCGGCCAGTTCGGCAATGCGCCGCTGGAAGCGCACGGACTGCGCTTCCAGGCCGCCCTCGGCCTCTTCCTGCAGGCGCTGCGCGCACAGGCGACGGATGCCCGCGCGCAGGGCGATATCCGGTATCCAGCCGCGTTCGGCCCAGCCAGTGATGCCGCCTTCGATCTCGACGGGGGGATGCAGCGTGGTGGTGGCATTCATGGCGTGCGGTCCTGGGAAGGGGGAGTGCGGGGGAACCACGGGAAGAACATCGACGTGCTGCGCTGGTACTGCCGGTAGTCCTCGCCGCGGCTGCGCAGCGCCTGCTTTTCGGTAAAGGGGACACCGCTGAGGTAGCGCAGGAACAGGTACATCACCACCGGGCCTGACCAGGCCAGCCACCACAACGGTGAGCCGACGGCCAGCAGTACGTAGGTGAACCAGTGCAGCCATTCAAAGAAATAGTTGGGGTGCCGCGAGTAGCGCCACAGCCCCTGGCGGCAGGTCCGGCCCTTGTTGGCCGGGTCGGCGCGGAAGCGCGCAAGCTGGCGGTCGGCCAGGGCTTCGCCGCCCACGCTGAGCAGCCAGACCGCTGCCGCTGCGGCGATCCAGCCGGCATGCCCGGCCCCCGGAGTGCGTGCCACGGCCAGGAACGGCAGCGCGAACAGCACCACCAGCAGCGCCTGCGCCATGAAGAAGCCGAAGATCTTCCCCTGGTGGCCGTTCCAGTGTTCGCGCAGGTAACGGTAGCGACCGTCCTCGTCTTCACTGCGCACGCGGTGCCACAGATGCAGGGCCAGGCGGCTGCCCCACAGCCCGCCCAGCACCGCCAGTGCGATGCGGGGCTGGACCGCGCCGTCGCCCAGCCACGCCAGCAGCAGCGCGCCAGCGGCCACGCCCTTGGCCCACAGCACGTCGACTACACCGATGTTGCGGTGGCGGCGCTGCCACGCCCAGCCCCAGCACATCACCAGTACCGCGTAGAGCAGCACCCAGCCGAGCAGATTCATGCGGACGCTCCTTTATGCGCAGCCCTGCGTGCGGCCGCGCCGCCAGGGCCGGTGCCGCGTCGTGCCAGCGCGCACAGCAGCGGCAGGGCGATGCTCCAGCCCACGCCGAGCAGCACGACACCGCGCCACGCG
Organism: Stenotrophomonas sp. NPDC077659; assembly: GCF_050268705.1. Taxonomy (NCBI): domain Bacteria; kingdom Pseudomonadati; phylum Pseudomonadota; class Gammaproteobacteria; order Lysobacterales; family Lysobacteraceae; genus Stenotrophomonas; species Stenotrophomonas sp. NPDC077659. The sequence continues at coordinate 28,340 of NZ_JBNNHG010000030.1, forward strand.
GGGGCCGTGAACTGCACCGCATCGAAGCCGCGCGCTGCCGACAGGTACGCCAGCGGGGCCAGCAGCAGGCCGAACAGCGCCGGCAGCAGACGATGCCGCTGCAGGAACGTCATCGACGCAGTGAGTGTCATGGCGAATGCCGCCCACAGCGCCATGATCCATGGCGGCGGTGCCCAGCCCAGCGGCGCGGCGGCATAGCGCACGGTGCCGCTGGCAGCGGCGATGCCATCGACCAGCCAGGCGCAGGCCAGGGCAAGCAGCAGAAGACGCAGGTCTACCCGCGGCACCGGGCTGGTCAGCAGCTGGCTGGCAACATAGAGCGCTGCTGCCAGCAGAGCCGGCCATTGCCAGCCGCGCGCCGCACCGGCCACCGCGCACAGCCAGACCAGCTGGTTGCCGAGCAGGTTGGCCCAGATCCGCTTCATCTCAGAGCCCACCGCCGTTGGGGACGTCCGTGCAGTAACCAGGCCGCGCCATCAGCAGGTGCGATACACCGATGGAGCGCTCCAGGAAGCCGCCCTCGCAGTAGGCCAGATAGAACTCCCACAGCCGGCAGAAACGTTCATCGAAGCCCTGCGCCAGCACCGCGGCGCGCTGGGCCAGGAAGCGTTGGCGCCAGGCGCGCAGGGTCAGTGCATAGGAGTGGCCGAAATCCTGCTGCGCGATCAACTGCAGGTCGCTGGCCCGGGTTTTGGCCGCCAGGATGGCGTTGATCGAAGGAATGAAACTGCCGGGGAACACGAACCGCTTGATGTAATCCACGCTGCGCCGCGCCTGTTCATAGCGGTGGTCTTCGATGGTGATCGCCTGCAGCAGGGCCACGCCATCGGGCTTCAGCAGGCGCTGCAGGGTGCCCATGTAGGTATCGAGGAATTCCGCGCCGATGGCCTCGATCATTTCGATGGAGACCAGCTTGTCGAACTGGCCCTGCAGGTCGCGGTAGTCCTGCATCAGCACGGTCACGCGCTCCTTCAACCCGGCCGCCTGCACACGCTGCACGGCCAGCGCGTGCTGTTCGGCGGAAATGGTGGTGGTGGTGACGTGGCAGCCGTAGTGGCGGGCGGCATGCACGGCAAAGCCGCCCCAGCCGGCGCCGATTTCCACCACGCGATCACCCGGCTGCAGCTGCAGCTGCTGGCAGATCCGGTCCAGCTTGCGCGTGGACGCCGCTTCAAGCGTCTCGTCGGCGCGTATGTAGAGGGCCGAGGAATACATCAGGTCGGGCGACAGGAACAGGGCAAAGAAATCGTTGCCGAGGTCGTAGTGGGCGGCGATGTTGCGCCGGCTGCCTTCGCGGCTGTTGCGGCGCAGGCGGTTCCAGCCGCGCAGCAGCCAACCGGCCGCGCGCGCCGGGCCACGCTCCATGCCGTCCAGCAGGTCGCGGTTGCGCACCAGCAGGCGGACCAGCGCCACCAGGTCATCGCAGCGCCAGTCGCCATGGATGTAGCTTTCGCCAGCGCCCACGCTGCCCTGTGCCGCCACCTTGCGGTAGAACGCCGGGTCGTCGATGGTCACCGTCGCCTGCAATGGCCCCTGGCCATCGCCCAGCAGCACCTCGCCGAATGCATCGCGGACGCGCAGTTGGCCGGCACGCAACGGGGCCAGCTGGGCCAGCAGGCGACGGCGCAGGAAGGCATCCAGTGCACCGGCACGGGGCAGGGCCACCGAAGGCGTCAGGTTGTTCATCGCGGTTTCTCGGCTAGGGAAGGGTGGTCGTGCACGGGGTTGCGTTTCAGCCACAGGCGCAGCGCCTGCCAGTGGATGGCAGCAACCACCTGCAGGGTCATCAGCGGGTAGGCCAGCAGCACCCGTGCCAGGCCGCGGCCAGTCAACGGCTGCCGCTGCATGCTCTGGGTGGCATCGAACTGGCGCACACCATCGCGCCAGACCTGCATGTGCACCCGCAACGCGTCGCCCGGTGCGTTGAGGCGCCAGTCGTAGCGGCAGTCCATCGGCATGAACGGGGAAACATGGAAGCACTTGTCGAACTGCCAGCGCAGGCTGTCGCCTTCCTGCTGGGCCTGCTCGACCGGCAGCACGTAGGCATGCCGTTCCTTCCATGGCGTGTTGGTGATGTCGGCGACGATGCAGGCCAGCGTGCTGCCATCGCTCTGGTAGCAGTAGTAGAAGCTGACCGGATTGAACACGTGGCCACCGAAACGCAGGTGGGTCAGCAGGCGCACCGGGCCGTCGGGGCGGTAGCCGAGCACGGTGGCGGCGTGGTCGCGCACGGCGTCTGCCAGGTTCACCTCGGCGGCGCCGAGGTAATCACTGCGGCGGAACTCTGCCAGGTTGCGGCGGTTGACCGACCACAGCCAGTGCCCGGCAAAGACCTGGTCCAGTTCGTCCAGATCCAGCAGCAACTGCGCGACCCGGTAGCGGAACGCGTGCGCGTGCGGGTGGTGCCGCCGGTGCTGTACGTGGCCAAAGTAGATCGCGCTGGCGGTCATGCGCTGACCTCGCTCGGCCGAAGCGGCGATGCCATGCCGCGGCGTGCGCCCAGCGCGTCGACCATGCGCCGTGCGCTGGCGATGCCGTCTTCATGGAAGCCCCAGCCCCAATAGGCGCCCGCAAACCACGTATGGCGATGGCCCTGGATCTCGCCCCAGCGCCGTTGCGCGCGCACTGCAGCGTGGTCATGCACCGGGTGTGCGTAGTTCAGGCGGCGCAGCACTTTGGCCGGGTCGATGGCGTCGCTGCGGTTGAGGGTGACCACCAGCGGTGTTTCACCGGGCAGGCCCTGCAGCAGGTTCATGCAGTAGCTCACCGTGCACGCGGCGGCTGGATCCTGCGGTACGTGGGCGTTCCATGCCGCCCAGGCCTTGCGGTTGCGCGGCAGCAGCGAAGCATCGGTATGCAGTACCGCTTCGTTGGCCTGGTAGCGGATCGCACCGAGCACGGCGTGTTCGACCGGGTCGGCGTCGGCCAGCAGTGCCAGCGCCTGGTTGCTGTGGCAGGCCAGGATCACCTCATCGAAACCTTCGATGCCGGCGGCGCTGTGAACCCGCGCGCCCCAGGGCATGCGCTCGACCGCCTGTACTGGGGTTTCCAGCCGCTCACGCACCCGCCATCGAGTGCGCAATGCATCTACGTAGCGTGCGGAGCCACCCTTGACCACCCGCCACGGCGGCCGGCCGGTCATCTGCAGCATCTGGTGGTTGGCCATGAACTGCACCAGATAGCGCGCCGGGAATTCCAGCACGCTGGCGGTGGGCGATGACCACAGCGCCGATGCCATCGGCAGCAGATGCTCCTCCACGAAGGCATCGCCGAAACGCTGCTGCCGCAGGTACTGGCCCAGTGTCGGTCCTTCCGGCTCGGCCAGCAGCTGCGGCGCATCCCGATAGAAGCGCCGCAGGTCGGCCAGCATTCCCCAGAAACGCGGCGAGAGCAGGTTGCGCCGCTGGCAGAACAGGGCATCCAGCGACGTGGCGTTGTATTCCACGCCGCTGCGATCACTGTGCATGGAAAAGCTCATCGTGGTGGGCTGCGAGGCCACGCCCAGCTCGTCGAACAGGGCGCTGAGCAACGGGTAGTGCAGGGGGTTGAACACGATGAAGCCGGTATCGACGGCCATCGTGTGTCCGTCCACGTTCACCTGGTGGGTATGGGTATGGCCGCCCAGGTAGTCGCTGGCCTCATACAGGGTGACTTCGTGCTCACCGTCCAGCCAGTACGCGCTGGCCAGCCCTGCGATACCCGAACCGATGACCGCGATACGCATGGTCAGTCCTTCGCCTTGGCCAGAACCCAGCCGGGTATGGGCTTGAGCCCGTGGACCAGGCGCAGGGCGGCCAGCAGCCGCAGCCCGTACCAGGTCAGGTCCACTTCCCACCAGCGGAAGCCCTGGCGGACTGTGCCGGGGAAGAAGTGGTGGTTGTTGTGCCAGCCTTCGCCGAAGGTCAGCAGGGCAAGCCAGAGGTTGTTGCGGCTGTCATCGCGGGTGTCGAAGCGGCGGCTGCCGAAACGGTGGGCCAGCGAATTGATGGTGACGGTGGCATGGAACAGCACCACGGTGGAGACGAAGAAGCCCCAGACCAGCAGCTGCGGACCGGTGGTGTGCAGGCCCGGCGCCACACGCTCCAGCAGTGCGCCGAGCGCGTACAGGCCTGCAGCCAGCAGCACGGGCACGGCAATGTCGAAGCGGTCCAGCCAGCGCAGCTCGGGAAAGCGCGCCAGGTCCGGTACGCGGCTCAGATCGGTGGCAAAGGCTTCGCGGGTCAGGAACCAGCCCATGTGGCTGCGCCAGAATCCACCTTCGTTGGGCGAGTGCGGATCCTGCGGCTGGTCGGCGTGGCGATGATGGTGCCGGTGATGCGCGGCCCACCAGAGCGGGCCACGTTGCACGCTGGCGGCGCCGATCAATGCAAAGACGAACTGCACCGGCCGCGACGCCTGGAAGGTGCGGTGTGAGAAGTAGCGATGGTAGAAACCGGTGATCGCAAACATGCGGACCGCATACAGGGCCAACGCCACCAGCACTGCGGTCCAGGACACCCCGACCCAGATCACCCCCAGGCAGGCCACGTGCAGCAGGGCGAATGGCACCGCCCGCAGCCAGTCGATGCGGCCGCGCTGCGCTGGATCGACCTCGACCACCGCAGCAGCGTCGGTGTCGAACCAGCGGTGCAGGGTACGCAACAGGCGCTCACGTCGGCGTGGAAGGGGCGCGGCAGCGGACATGGGCGAAGTCTCGGGTGCGTGTTTGTCTACCTCTACGCGACAGAGCGTCAATTGGATGCAGTGGATGCCGCTCGCGCCTGCCTTCACCTGGCGGTCACGGTGCAGCTTGCCACCAGCGGCTGCGCCCAGGCCTGCTGCCACTGCGCCACCGGTTGCGGCCTGGCCGGTGCGGCGAATCGGACGATGACGGTCGGGTAGCTGCCGCCGGCATCACGCAGATTGCTGGTGCCACGGAATTCCAGCAGCCGCCGGTCGGCGTCGGCGTAGACCAGCAATAAGCGTGGAGCAACCGCGCCATACCAGGTGTCCAGCCGCACTTCGATGGCCTGTGCCGGCACGCCCTGCCAGCGCACCGCCGCGCTGCGCCGCATGCTGACCGGATAGAAGCGCTGCCGCGCGGGCACCAGGAACGGCAGGCGGACCTCCTGCCCCTGCATCAAGCCCTGCCAATGGGCGCGCACGGCTGCGTCGAAGCCGGTGTCGATCACCGCCCCGGCGGGCAGCGCCAGGCGTGCCTGGCGCTCGGGCTGGCCGGCGCTCTCCTTCCAGTCGATGCTGACCTGGCTGCCTTCGACGGCCACGCGTGCGTCCTGGCCGCTGCGACCATCCAGCAGCTGGTAGCCGCGGGCCTGGGCCACGGCGGTGCCCGGCAACGTCTTGCGCGCGAAGGGACGCCCATCCGGGCACAGGTACTGCACCCAATGCGCGGCGCCTTCGGACGCTTCGCGCCGCCAGTGCAGCTCGCGGTAGGCGGGGGTGCCGTCGCTGAGGGTCGCTACCCCCTCGCTGTACAGCAGCGGCGCAGCACTGGCCACGGTGGCGAGCGAGAGGAGCAGGCCGGCGGTAGGCATGGGGATCCTGGCAGAGTGGCTTGCAGGGCATACGTGCGTGCCCGGCAGATGGATGCAGTGTGGCCGCTGCATCCAGACCGGCCTCTGCTGCGTACAGCACACAGACTCCCCTTCACCTGCCTGATCGCCGCCCGGATGTACCCTGACGCCGCCAGCCCTTCCTTTAACTTCGATACCGCGCGCATCGTGTCCAGTTCCCAGCAGCCGAGCAACGAGCCGACGAACTGGACCGGTGACATGGACGGTGTGGCGCGCCTGCGCGACCGCAGCTGCTTCATGCGCATCTACGACCACTTCATGCCACGCCTGTGCGTTTACCTGCGCGGCCTGGGCGCGCCGGAGGCGG